>NZ_JASCPP010000059.1:0-39896 GCF_029959745.1 Pseudomonas sp. PS01298
GCGTTGGGCTGCGTAGCAGCCCCAAAACCTGCCAACTCGGTTTACCTGAAGCAACGCATTTATCGTGCTGGGGCTGCTACGCAGCCCAACGCGGGGCAAGCCCGCTCGCCACAGGAAGTGCTTTGCCTTGAGAGTTGTGGTGAGCCTTCGGATTTTTCCTGCAGGATTTTGAGCCTTGCATGAACTTGTCGCGTGCAGTCAGCGCGCCTAGTCTTCGTCCCGTCATCGCAAAAAACGGTGACACGGACGTGCAAGTCCGGTTACATGTCGGCGCACCAGCGCCCATAGCCATCCAACGGGCGTTTTTTATGCCTGCTGTATTCGTTATGGCGGCTGTGCGTGGGAGATCCCTTGGGGTCTGCCGGGGTCCGATATGCCCGGTCTTGCACACCTGCGCACGGCTGCCACCTTATTTGCGTGCAAGCGGAAGAGGGCAGTTTCCATCACATATCGGAGCTGTTAATCATGGTCAAACCTACCCCCAATCCGCCCCTCTTCACCGTAACCCCCCACCAAGACACCGAAACCCTGCTGGTCAACGCCAGCGAAACCCTGTCCTCCCTCAACGCGCTCACCTGCAACCTGGCCTTCGACCTGGACACTTCCCAGCGCGCCATCATGCTCGGGATCCAGCAAATGGCGGAGTTGGGGCTGTTGTTGGTTGATAGAGCGCTGGAGCAAGTCAGCCCTTCGCCGGTCTCTTGAAACGGTCCCAAACAGGGACCGATCGTTCCCTGTTTGGGACCGTTACTTAAAAAATACCACCGACCCAATGTGGGAGCTGGCTTGCCTGCGATGGCGCAGTATCAGCCGACTGGTCTGCTGCTGACACAGCGCAATCGCACGCAGCTCCTACAGGGGAGCTGTGTGTTTGCTGGTGGTCCGTTACTCCAGCCGTAACGATCCAGCGCTGAGCTTGATTGATGGCCCCTTCAATCACTCCTAAGGTACAGCCCACGACAGCAAACCCGTGGAGCGACCATGACAACGACAATAACCCCCGACTCGCGCTGGACGCGGCGGCGCGACGAGAAGCAGCGGCGGCTCGGGCTGGTCAAGCACTTTGCCGACGGGGCCGTGTTGCCCAGTGACAAGATCGTCGCGGCGCTTGAGGCGTTGATCCTCCCCGGCGACCGCGTGGTGCTGGAGGGCAACAACCAGAAGCAAGCCGATTTCCTCTCGCGCTCCCTGGCCAAGGCCGACCCGGCCAAGCTTCACGATTTGCACATGATCATGCCCAGTGTCGGCCGCTCCGAGCACCTGGACCTGTTTGAAAAGGGCATCGCGCGCAAGCTGGATTTCTCGTTCGCCGGCACTCAATCCCTGCGCATCAGCCAGTTGCTGGAAGACGGCCTGCTGGAAATCGGCGCGATCCATACCTACATCGAACTCTACGCGCGGCTGGTGGTGGACTTGATCCCCAATGTGGTGCTGTCTGCCGGGTTCATGGCCGACCGCGCCGGCAATATCTACACCGGTGCCAGCACTGAAGACACTCCGGCATTGATCGAGCCTGCCGCGTTCAGCGATGGCATCGTGATCGTGCAGGTCAACCAGTTGGTGGATGACGTCAGCGACTTGCCCCGCGTGGATATCCCCGCCAGTTGGGTGGATTTCGTGGTGGTGGCCGACAAGCCGTTCTACATCGAACCGCTGTTCACCCGCGACCCGCGCCACATCAAGCCGGTGCATGTGCTGATGGCGATGATGGCGATCCGTGGCATCTACGAAAAACACAATGTGCAATCGCTCAACCACGGCATCGGCTTCAACACCGCCGCCATCGAGCTGATCCTGCCCACCTACGGCGAGTCCCTGGGCCTTAAGGGCAAAATCTGCCGCAACTGGACCCTCAACCCACACCCGACCCTGATCCCTGCGATCGAAAGCGGCTGGGTGGAAAGCGTGCATTGCTTCGGCACCGAGCTGGGCATGGAAAACTACATCGCCGCGCGCCCGGATGTGTTCTTCACCGGCCGCGACGGCTCGATGCGCTCCAACCGGATGTTCTGCCAACTCGCTGGCCAGTACGCGGTGGACCTGTTTATCGGCGCGACCCTGCAAGTCGACGGCGACGGCCATTCCAGCACCGTGACCCGTGGGCGTCTCGCCGGGTTTGGTGGCGCACCGAACATGGGCCACGACCCGCGCGGTCGTCGCCACGGCACACCGGCCTGGCTGGACATGCGTCACGACGATGCGCCAGAAGCCTTGCTCGAACGCGGCAAGAAGCTGGTGGTGCAGATGGTCGAGACCTTCCAGGAAGGCGGCAAGCCGACCTTCGTTGAGACCCTCGACGCGGTGGAAGTGGCGCGCAAAAGCGGCATGCCGCTGGCGCCGATCATGATCTACGGCGACGACGTGACCCATCTGCTCACCGAAGAAGGCATCGCCTACCTGTACAAGGCGCGTTCACTCGAAGAACGCCAGGCAATGATCGCCGCCGTCGCCGGGGTGACGGCCATCGGCATGCGCCACAACCCGAAAGACACCGCACGCATGCGTCGCGAAGGCTTGATTGCCTTGCCCGAAGACTTGGGCATTCGCCGCACCGATGCCACCCGCGAGTTGTTGGCGGCCAAGAGCGTCGCCGACCTGGTGGACTGGTCGGGTGGTTTGTACAACCCGCCCGCCAAATTCAGGAGCTGGTAAATGCGCGCCCTCAAACTGCATGAACTGAGCCTGGCTGATCGCCTGGCAGACATGGCCGTCGACGCGTTGATCGATGAGGCTGACTTATCGCCCAAGCCCGCCCTCGTGGATCGGCGTGGTAATGGTGCCCACAACGATTTGCACCTGGGCCTGATGCACGCGTCGGCGCTGTCGCTGTGGCCGATGTTCAAGGCAATGGCCGAGGCAGCGATTGACGTCGGTGAAGTCGGCCTGCCCCTGCGCGAAGCCCTTGGACGCATTGGCCGCGAAGGTGAGCAAGCCATGCTCGCCACTACCGGCGGCGTGAATACCCATCGCGGTGCGATCTGGGCGCTTGGCTTGCTGACCGCAGCGGCGGCGTTGGAGCCGCGCGCCGTGACACTCACCGCGGCCAAACTGGCCTTGCTCAACGACCGCTACGCCCCGCAACCGATGAGCCACGGCGCCCAGGTTGCACAGCGCTTCGGCGCACGGGGCGCCCGTGAGGAAGCGCAACTGGGCTTCCCTTCGGTGGTGCAACGCGGCCTGCCGCAACTGCACAAAAGCCGCCGGCAAAACGTCGGCGAACAGAACGCGCGCCTGGATGCCTTGCTCGCGATCATGACGGACCTCGCCGACACCTGTGTGCTCTATCGCGCCGGCCTGGAAGGCCTGCATGCCATGCAGCGTGGCGCACAGGCCGTGCTCGATGCAGGCGGCAGCGCGACCCTCGCCGGTCGCCGTCAGTTGCATGAATTGGACCACCAACTGCTGGCCCTGAATGCCTCCCCCGGTGGCGCCGCCGACCTGTTGGCCGCCTGCCTGTTTATCGACCGCCTCGACGGAGCGTTGTGATGGAAACCTTATCCTTTGAATTCCCCGCCGGGCAACCGCCAAAAGGCCGTGCGCTGGTGGGTTGCGTCGGCTCGGGTGACCTGGAAGTCCTGCTGGAACCGGGTACGCCCGGCACGCTGACCATCGAGGTGCAGACCTCGGTGAATGGCGCCGCACTCCGCTGGCAGCATCTGTTCGAACGGATCTTCCAGGAGCAGACGCCACCGGCCTTGAAGATTGATATTCACGATTTCGGCGCCACCCCAGGCGTGGTGCGTCTGCGCCTGGAGCAGGGCTTCGAGGAGATCGGCCATGACTGACCTCACCAAACACAGCTTTGTCGAACTGGGCGCCCGGCAGCGGGCCAAGTCCTTGTTGGACGCCGGTTCCTACCGCGAACTGATCGACCCATTCCAACGCGTCATGTCGCCCTGGCTCAGCCGCCAAGGCGTGGTGCCGCAGGCCGATGACGGGGTGGTGATTGCCAAGGGCAGCATCGACGGAAAACCGGTGGTGATTGCCGCCATCGAGGGCAACTTCCAGGGCGGCAGCCTTGGCGAAGTAGGCGGCGCGAAAATCGCCGGCGCTTTGGAGCTGGCAGCCGAGGACAATCGCAAGGGCATCCCGACCCGCGCCGTGCTGTTGCTGGAAACTGGCGGCGTGCGTCTGCAGGAAGCCAACCTGGGCCTGGCCGCGATTGCCGATATCCACGCGGCGATTGTCGACCTGCGCCAGTACCAGCCGGTGATTGGTGTGGTGGCGGGCAGTGTCGGGTGCTTTGGCGGCATGTCCATCGCCGCCGGGCTGTGCAGCTACCTGGTCGTGACCCGCGAAGCACGTCTTGGCCTCAATGGCCCGCAAGTGATCGAACAGGAAGCCGGCCTGGAAGAATACGACTCGCGCGACCGCCCGTTTATCTGGAGCCTGACCGGCGGCGAGCAGCGCTTCAACAGCGGCCTGGCCGACCGTTACGTGGCAGACGATGTGACGCAGATCCAGCAGACCGTCACTGCATTGCTGCAACAAGGCTTGCCTGCTCAACAGCGCAGCCGTCAGGCCGAACATTACCTGGCGCGTCTCGCGCAACTGGACGCCACGCCGCAAATCGACGCGGCAACGGTGCGCGACCTGTATCAAGGAGAACGCTCATGAGAGGCTTGCAGTGGTTCAACGCATTGAGCGCCGGCGCCACCCCTGTCGACGGTTTGCCGCAGTCGCTGAGGGTTGCCGACGGTGTCTTGGGTGAGCAGACGGTGCGCTTTGTCGCCGTGGTCAGCGACCCTCAGAACCGCTTCCCGCGCGCCCGCAACGGCGAAGTCGGGTTGCTCGAAGGCTGGGGCCTGGCCAAGGCGGTGGATGAAGCCATCGCCCACGGGGACCAGCGTCCGATCATCGCCATCGTCGATGTACCGAGCCAAGCCTACGGCCGTCGCGAAGAAGCCCTCGGCATTCACCAGGCCCTGGCCGCCGCCGCCGACAGCTACGCACGCGCCCGGTTGGCCGGCCACCCGGTGATCGCACTGCTGGTGGGCAAGGCGATGTCCGGGGCGTTCCTCGCCCACGGCTACCAGGCCAACCGCCTGATCGCCCTGCGTGACCCCGGTGTGATGGTGCACGCCATGGGCAAGGCCTCGGCGGCGCGGGTGACCCTGCGCAGTGTCGAGGAGCTGGAAGCCCTGGCCGCCAGCGTGCCGCCGATGGCCTATGACATCGACAGCTATGCCAGCTTGGGGCTGTTGTGGGAGACCTTGTCGGTCAGCCAGATTGAACAGCCCACGCCGGACGATGTGGCGCGGGTCAGCGATTGCCTGGTCAACGCGATCAAGGATATCGACGGCCGCGATTTGAGCGGGCGTCTCGGCGCGGCGAATCGCGCCGCCTCCAGCCATGTACGCCAGCTGCTGCGGGAGCAATGGTGAACGCCCACGATTTGCTCTGGGGCATGACCCCGGCGCACGTGCCTGCCGACGCACCGGCCTGGGTGCTGGAGGCCGTCGCTTCTGGTCATCCGGTGGTGGTGCGCCGCGCCATGGCCGAGCCGGGTCATGTGCCCGTCGGCGTACGCGGGCGGTTGCGTGAGCAGCGTTATGCCACCCAGATGCCGCTGGCGGCCGTGCAGCGGCGCGTGATCCCCGAGGCTCTGTGTGGTGTGGTCTCGCCACGGGATTTACCCGCGCTGCGCGCGCTCGATCTGTTGCGGCCGGTGCTGGCGCAGCAGGCGTGGGGCGTCACGGGCAGCGCGGGTTTCGAGTTGGCCAGCGGGATTCAAGCGCTGCACGCGCAGAGTGATCTGGATTTGATCCTGCGTACGTCCGAGCGACTTGAGCGCGGTGATGCCGAGGATCTGCTGGCGATATTGAACACCGCACCGTGCGCCGTGGATCTGCAACTGCAAACCCCGTTTGGCGCCGTCGCCTTGCGCGAATGGGCAAGTGGGTCACGCCGCGTGCTGCTCAAGACCGCCAGCGGTGCACACCTTGTGCAGGACCCTTGGCAGGCCGTGGCATGAGCAGCCTACTGGTCTTCCCGGGGCAAGGCGCCCAACGGCCGGGCATGCTCCATCAGCTGCCTCTGGAGGTGTTGGAGCAGGCCAGTGAGGCCTTGGGCGAAGACGTCCTGGCGCTCGACTCGGCGCAAGCCCTTGAGTCGACTCGCGCGGTACAACTCTGCCTGTTGATCGCCGGTGTGGCCCACGCCCGCCTCCTGCAACACACCCCGGATTATGTCGCGGGCCTGTCCATCGGTGCCTACCCGGCGGCGGTGATTGCGGGCGCGCTGGACTTCGACGAGGCCATCAAACTGGTCAGCCTGCGTGGCGAGCTGATGCAAAACGCTTATCCACACGGCTACGGCATGACCGCAATCATCGGTCCGGCGTTATCCACAGTGGAAAACCTGCTGGCCGAAATACACCGTGCTGAAACGCCGGTGTACCTGGCCAATATCAACGCCGACAACCAGACCGTCATTGCCGGCAGCAATGCAGCAATGAAGCTTGTCGCAGAACGCATCCAGGGCAACGGCATCGCCAAGCGCCTGGCGGTCAGCGTGCCGTCCCATTGCGCGCTGCTGGATGCGCCTGCCCAGCGCTTGGCCCAGGCGTTCGGTGCACTCAAGCCGCCGCGCATCACTTACCTGAGCAGCACGCGTGCGCGGCCGATCCACAACCCCGAGCAATTGCGCGACGACCTGGCCTTCAATATGTGCCGCGTCGTCGACTGGCGCGGCACCGTGCAAAGCGCCTACGAGCGCGGTGTGCGCCTGCAGATCGAACTGCCGCCGGGCGCCGTGCTCACCGGCCTGTCACGCCGCGTGTTTGAACAAGGCACGGTGATCGCCTGTGAAGGCGCCCGCCTGGACACCTTGCAGGCCTTGCTGGAAGAGGAGGAGCGCCGCCACCGATAAAGCACCACCCAAGGCTTTCGAAGCACAAAAACAACAATTTCGATCGAGCACTTTGAGGACAACAACAATGATTATTTACGGTGTGGCATTGCTGGCGATCTGCACGCTCGCGGGCGTGATCATGGGCGACATGCTTGGCGTGTTGCTCGGCGTCAAATCCAACGTGGGCGGGGTGGGGATTGCAATGATCCTGCTGATCTGCGCCCGCCTGTGGATGCAAAAGCGCGGTGGCATGACCAAGGATTGCGAGATGGGCGTGGGCTTCTGGGGCGCGATGTACATCCCCGTGGTCGTGGCGATGGCCGCGCAACAGAACGTCGTCACTGCCCTGCACGGCGGACCGGTCGCGGTGCTCGCGGCGATTGGTTCGGTGGTGGTGTGCGGGTGCACCATTGCCCTGATCAGCCGCACGCACAAGGGTGAACCTTTACCCGATGAAGAGCCGCTGATCACGCCGACACCTGTCGTGGGAGGCCGCTGATATGTGGGATCTCATTGAAAAAGGCTTGGAACATAACGGCCTGATCACCGCGTTTGCCTTCGTTGGCGTGGTCATGTGGATTTCCGTGGTGCTGTCCAAGCGACTGACCTTCGGGCGCATCCACGGCTCGGCGATTGCCATCGTCATTGGCCTGGTGCTGGCCTGGGTCGGCGGCACGATCACGGGCGGGCAAAAAGGCCTGGCCGACCTGGCACTGTTTTCCGGCATCGGCCTGATGGGCGGTGCGATGCTGCGTGACTTCGCCATCGTCGCCACCGCGTTTGAGGTGCAGGCCACCGAAGCGCGCAAGGCCGGCATGATTGGCGTGATCGCCTTGCTGCTGGGCACGATCCTGCCGTTTATCGTCGGCGCGAGCATGGCCTGGGTGTTTGGCTACCGCGATGCAATCAGCATGACCACCATCGGCGCGGGCGCGGTGACGTACATCGTCGGCCCGGTGACTGGCGCGGCGATTGGCGCGACCTCGGATGTGATGGCGCTGTCGATTGCCACCGGGTTGATCAAGGCGATCCTGGTGATGGTCGGCACGCCCGTGGCGGCGCGTTGGATGGGCTTGGATAACCCGCGCTCGGCGATGGTGTTTGGCGGCTTGGCCGGCACCGTGAGTGGGGTGACGGCAGGCTTGGCGGCGACGGATCGGCGATTGGTGCCGTATGGCGCGCTGACGGCGACGTTCCATACCGGGCTGGGGTGTTTGCTCGGGCCTTCGCTGTTGTACTTCATCGTGCGTGGGTTGGTGGGCTGACCCCCGATAGCGGAGTGTCAGGCTGTCCCCTGCCGAGTGGCATACATCCGACACTCCGCCAACAACGCCAGCAAGTTCGGGTCTCTTTCCTTGGCCTTCAGGAACACCACGCCGATATGCTGCTGCAACCGATACCTGGGTTGCAGCGGTATCAGCTTCACGCGGTTCTCGTACACCGCCGCAATCCTTCCCGGCAGCAGCGCATAACCCACGCCCGAACTGACCATGCTCAACAGCGTAAAGATGTCATTGACCTGCATCGCCACCTTCGGCTCGAACCCCGCCTGCTTGAACACGCGATTGCCATCCTGGTGCGTGGCGAAGCCCTGGGTGAGGGTGATGAAGGTCGCGTCGCGCACGTCGGCAAGGTCGATTTCCCGCTCGCGGTCGAAGGGCGAATCGGCCGGGGTGGCGAGGAAGATGTCGTCGCTGAACAAGGCAATCTGTTCGCAGTCGGGGTCGTTGGCGTGCTCATCCAGAGAGATGAGGATCGCGTCCACTTCCATGTTCTTGAGCTTGTACAGCAGGTCGAAATTCGAGCCCAGGATCAGGTCGATATTGAGCTCGCTGCGCCTGATTTTGAGGCCCATGATCAGTTGCGGCACGGTCTTGACGGTCAACGAGTACAGCGAGCCAAGCTTAAAGCGCTCGGCGGAGAACCCGGCGGCTTCGCGGGTCAGGCGCACGCTCTCGACCACATCGGCGATGAGTTTTTGCGCGCGCTCTTCAAGCACGTAGGCGCTTTCCAGCGGCGTGAGGTTGCGCCCTTCGTGTTTGAACAGCGGGCAGCGCAGGGCATTTTCCAGCGAGTGAATGGCGCGGTGCACGCTGACGTTGCTGGTTTGCAGCTCGGCGGCGGCGCGGGCCAGGTTGCCGGTGCGCATGAACGCCAGGAAGATCTCGAGCTTTTTGAGGGTGAATTCTTCGTCGATCAGCATGGCCATGGGCTCTTGTTCGAATGCCGTCGATTGTGCCCCTAAAACCAGTTCACTCCCAGCCATGCGCTGCACAGGCCCAGCACCACGCCGAGGATGATCAGCCAGATCGCGTTCAGGCGCGTGTAATACACCACGGCAGCACTGGCCAGCGTCAGCACCAGGCTGGTGGCATTGTTTTCCAGGCTGTTCATCAGGATGTAGGTCGAGGCGAGAATCAAGCCGATGGAGAGCGGCAGCAGGCTGCGCTTGACGCGCTGCACCCAGGGCGTGCGGGTGTGACGCTCCAGCCAGCCGGCGCCGACGTAGGTCAACACCGAGCAAGGCACCAGTTTGGCGGCCAGCGCCACCAGCGCGCCGGGCAACCCTGCCGCCTGCTGGCCGATAAATACCAGGAACATGCCGTTCGGCCCCGGCAGCGCCTGGGACAGGGCGAAGAACGCGACGAATTGCGCGTCGGTGACCCAGTTCATGTCAGTGACGGCGTAGCGGTGGATATCACTGATGGCCACGGTATTGCCGCCAATCGACATCAACGACCACAGCGCGCATTGGATCATCAGGTGCAGCAGCACGGTTTGCATCAGCCGGCCACCTTGTGTGTGCTGACAAAACTCAGGGCCAGCGAGCTGGGGATGCAGATCAGCAGCACCATCCATAGCGGCAGCACGAAAACCGCCATCAGCACGAAAGTCAGCACGAACGCGCTGTAGTTGGCGAGGGTGCGAGGCATGGCCTTGAGCAGGCGCAGGGTGGTACCGAGCATCAGCCCGGTGGCGATCGGCATCACGGCGCCGAAGATCTGCTGCACCACCTCGTTGCTCCACCACTTGGCGTAGGCGAAACCGGCGAACACGGTGATCAGCGAGGGGAACAGGTACAGCCCGCAGACGGTCACAATCGCACCCGGCAAGCCATGCAGGCGCCGGCCGTAGATGATGCCGACGTTGGCGATGTTGGGGCCGGGGAAGAACTGGCCGGTGGTCAGCAGCTCATTGAAGCCTTGCTCGCTGACCCAGCGGCGGCGGTCGACCATCATCTGCCGCGCCCAAGGCATCACGCCGCCAAAGCCGAACAGGCCGACCATGGCGAAGTTGTAAAACAATTGCCATAGGCTGGGTTGCGGCATGTCGGGTTCAAGCTCAGGCATTGTCGATACCATTGGGGGCAGGTGCACCCTTGCAGGGGCCGGCTTGCCGGCGATGAGGCCCTTGAGCCCTGTGCCGGCAAGGACGGTGTGAATCATCCGATGGGCAGCGGTGTCAGGGCAAATGAAGAAAGGTTGTTACCCGATAGTGAGTGACTGCGGTCAGAATGCTCAAGGTGATAACGGTTATTCGAGGTGAGTGACACATGTATCACGGGGAACGATTCAACGCCTGGAGCCATTTGCTCGGGGCGGTTGCAGCTTTTGTCGGTGCGGTATGGATGTTGGTGGTGGCGAGCCTGGACGGCAGCCCCTGGAAAATCGTCAGCGTGGCCATTTACGGCTTTACCCTGCTGGTGCTGTACAGCGCGTCCACCGTGTACCACAGCGTGCAGGGGCGACGGAAAGAGATCATGCAGAAGGTCGATCACTTCTCGATCTACCTATTGATTGCCGGCAGCTATACGCCGTTCTGCCTGGTCACGCTGCGCGGGCCATGGGGCTGGACGCTGTTCGGGATTGTGTGGGGGCTGGCGGTGATCGGCATCCTGCAGGAGATCAAGCCGCGTTCCGAGGCGCGCATCCTGTCGATCGTGATCTACGCGGTGATGGGCTGGATCGTGCTGGTGGCGGTCAAGCCGCTGCTCGCCGCGCTGGGCACGGCGGGGTTCGCCTGGCTGGCGTCGGGCGGAGTGCTGTATACCGTGGGCATCATCTTTTTTGCCCTGGAGGATCGCCTGCGGCATTCCCATGGCATCTGGCACCTGTTCGTGATCGGCGGCAGCCTGCTGCATTTTGTGGCGATCATGCACTACGTGCTGTGACCGTCACTTGCCGGCGATTACGCTTACAGGCGTTCCAGTAGCTCGCGGGCACGCTTGCCGAAAATCTGCAGCAGGTTTGCCAGCATGTGCGGCGGCGGTTCGTCGGCGCGGGTGAGGGCGTACAAGGTGATCGGCAAGGGCGGCGTGAGCGTGCGGATGCGCGTGGTGGCGGTCGAGGCTCCCAGCGCGGTGAAGGGGTCGATCACCGTGAGGCCGGCGCCGGATTCCACCATGGCGCGGGCCAGCGAATAGGTTTGCACCGAGATCGTCACCTGGGGCGGCGGGTCGACGTTTTCCAGGTAACTGTCGAGTTTCGCGGCCAGCGGGTCGGCGCTGGACAGCCCGATCAGCGGCGCTCCCGCCAGGTCGGCGAGCGGCAGCGGCTGGCGGGTTTCAGCCTCGGACCAATAGCCTTTGGACGCCAGCGCCACCAGCACGCCATTGGCCAACACCTGGGTGGTCAACCCCGGATGGCCGGAGAAGTTGAGCGTCAATGCCAGGTCGATCTCGCGCATCAACAGTTTCTGCACCAGCTCGCGGCTGTGGTCGCTGGACAGTTCGCAGGCGATGTCCGGGTAATCGTGCTTCCACTCCAGAATCGCCGGCGGCAGCAGCGACAGCGCCAGGGCCGGGATCGCGCCAATGCGCACACTTTGGCCCGGCTCGCGGCGCAAGCTCTTGGCCAGGCGTCGCACGCCTTGCAGGCTCTGGGTGACTTTTTCCACTTCGCTTTCGAGCGCCAGGGCTTCCGGCGTGGGTTGCAGCTTGCCGCGCACCCGCAGGAACAGCGGAAAGCCCAATTGTAACTCCGCGTGTTGCAACACCTTGGTCACGGCCGGTTGCGACACATGCAGCAACTGCGCGGCAGCGCTGATGGAGCCGGTCTGGCGGATGGCCTGGAAGATCTCGATATGACGCAAGCGCATGGCGTGTCCATAACCTTTGTTTATAGGTGACCCATCTTTATTCATTGTCGGTGGCCTGTCACCTGCCCCTAGGCTTGAGCCTTCTTATTCAACGGCTGGGGGCTGGCATGACCAGGCAGGTTTGCATCATCGGTGGAGGGGTTATCGGCCTGGCGAGTGCCTACGCGTTGGTGCGCGCCGGCCATGAAGTGACGGTGATCGAGGCACGCGACAGCCTGGGCAGCGAAACCAGTTTTGCCAATGGTGGGCAGTTGTCCTACCGCTACGTCGCCCCGCTGGCAGACGCCGGCGTGCCGCTGCAGGCGATTGGCTGGTTGCTGCGCGGCGATTCGCCGCTCAAGCTGCGTCCGCGCCTGGACCCCCAGCAATGGCGCTGGATGGCGGCCTTCATCGGCGCCTGCCGCGGCTCGGTGAACAAACGCAACGCCGCGCACTTGCTGCGCCTGGCGAGCCTGAGCCAATCCACCTTGCAGCAATGGCGCGTCGATGACGGCCTGGACGGTTTCGACTGGCGACGCAACGGCAAGCTGGTGACTTTTCGCAATGCCGACACCTTCGAGCGGGCGCGCAGCAAGGTCACCGACGTCCTTCAGCAGCAGGTGCTGTCGGCGGTAGATTGTGCGCGCCTGGAGCCGACACTCGCGGCAGGTGGGTTTGTCGGCGGCATCTACACGCCCAACGAGGAAGTGGCGGACTGTCATGCCTTCTGCCAGCAGTTGGCGGCGCGTCTTCAAGCGTCGGGGCGCTGTACCTTCATGCTGGGGCGCAAGGTCACCGGGATCCTGCATGCCGACGGTGCGGTACAGGCTATCGAACTGGGCGGCGAAGTGATGCCGGTGCAGCAATTAGTGCTGGCTGCCGGGCATCGCAGTGCCGAATTGGCGTTGCCGGGCTTGTCACTGCCGCTGTACCCGCTCAAGGGCTACAGCCTGAGCGTGCCGATTGGCGCGCAGCACCGCGCGCCGAACGTGAGCATCACCGACTACGACCGCAAGATTGTCTACGCGCGCATCGGCGAACAACTGCGGGTGGCGGCGATGGTGGATATCGTCGGCTTCGACGCCAGTCTCGAGCCCAAGCGCCTGGCACTGATCAAGCGCCAGGCAATTGAGACATTTCCTACAGCTGGCGACTACACGCATGCGCTGGAATGGGCCGGCATGCGCCCGGCTACCCCGACCGGCGTGCCGCTGATTGGCGCCAGCCTCTATCGCAACCTGTGGCTGAACCTGGGCCACGGTGCCCTGGGCTTTACCCTGGCGTGCGGCAGCGGCCAATTGCTCGCCGAGTTGATCGGCCAACACGTCCCTTCCATTGATATGCAGGGCCTGGCGCCCCGCGCCGCATAAGGATGCACCCATGACCATCACGCGAATCAGCAGCAACGAACGACTGTCCGGCGCCGTCACCTTCAAGGACCTGGTATTCCTCTCGGGCCAGGTGCCGGGCGAGGGTGTCGACGTGGCGACCCAGACCCGCGAAGTGCTGGCGAAGATCGACGGGCTGCTGGCCCAGGCCGGCAGTGACAAGGATCATGTCTTGAATGCGACCATTTACTTGAAAGATATCGGCAACGGTTTCGCCCCAATGAATGATGTGTGGTCTGCCTGGCTGTCGCCGGGCATGGCGCCGACGCGCACCACCTTGCAGGCGGAATTGGCGCGACCGAGTGTGCTGGTGGAAATCAGCGTGATTGCTGTCCGTAAATAACTCAAAGACCAACGGAGAATAACAATGAAAAAAATCCTGTTGACCGGTTGCACCCTGGGGCTGTTGCTGGGGGCGCAGGCCCATGCCAATCAAGCGCCGCTGGACGGCACGCTGGGCAAGATCGCCAGTGCCAAGTCGATCACCCTGGGCTATCGCGATGCGTCGGTGCCGTTTTCCTACGTGGGGGATAGCAGTGGCAAGCCCATGGGGTATTCGGTGGACCTGGCGAGCAAGATCGTCGAGCGCATCGAGGAGAAAACCGGGGTGGCCGATCTCAAGGTGAAATACAACCTGGTGACTTCCCAGACGCGTATCCCGCTGGTACAGAACGGCACCGTCGACCTCGAATGCGGCTCCACCGGGGTGACTGCAGAGCGCCAGCAACAGGTGGCATTTTCCTACGGATTTATCTACGTGAAGGGTCAGTTGCTGACCGCCAAGGACAGCGGTATCCAGGGCTTTGACGACCTCAAGGGCAAAAACGTGGTGACCACCGCCGGTACCACCAACGAGCGGTTTCTCAAGAACTACAACGCCGAGCACAAGACCAATATGTTCGTGATCAGCGCCAAGGACCACGGCGAGGCGTTCAAGATGCTCGAGACCGGTCGCGCAGCGGCGTTCTATATGGACGATGCGCTGCTCTACGGTGAGCGCGCCAAGGCCAGGGATCCGCACAAATGGGTGGTGGTCGGCAAAGAGCAGTCGCGGGAAATCTACAGCTGCATGGTGCGCAAGGGCGACCCGCAGTTTCTCGCGGTGGTCAATGAGGCACTGGGCGACCTGTACCGCTCGGGGGCGATCAACGGGATTTACCAGCGTTGGTTTGAACAGCCGATTCCGCCCAAGGGCTTGAACCTGGAGTTCCCGATGACCAGCGAGTTGAAGGCGATCATTGCCACGCCGGTGAGTGACCCGGTGGAGTGATCACCTGATCAATCGTAAGCGCTGGCGTGCCGGCGCTTACATTGGAGGTGGGGTTAGAAGTCGCCCCAGAGTTGCTGGGCCACCGCCAACGCGACGACGGGCGCCGTCTCGGTCCGCAATACGCGCGGGCCCAGGCGGGCGGCATGGAAGCCGGCGTGTTGCGCGGTTTGCACTTCATTGTCGGTCAACCCGCCTTCAGGACCGATCAGGAAGGCCAGGCTGGCAGGCTTGGCATGGCTGACCAGCGGCTCGGCCACCGGGTGCAGGACCAGTTTCAAGTCGGCCTCGGTCTGCTTCAACCAGTCCGCCAGCAGCAGCGGTGGGTGAATCACTGGCACTGTCGAACGCCCACATTGCTCGCACGCGCTGATTGCCACCTGGCGCCAGTGCAGCAGGCGTTTATCGGCGCGTTCATCCTTGAGGCGCACTTCGCAGCGCTCGCTGAAAATCGGCGTGATCGCGTTGACGCCCAGTTCGGTGGCTTTCTGTATCGCCCAATCCATGCGCTCGCCCCGCGACAACCCCTGGCCGAGGTGGATGTGCAGCGGCGATTCGGCCTGCCCGGCGAAGCTTTGCGTGAGTTGCACGCTGACGCGCTTCTTGCCGACATCCAGCAAAGTACCCAGGAACTCCTGGCCGGAATCGTCGAACAACTGCACGGCGTCGCCTTCGTTCATGCGCAGTACACGGCTGATGTAGTGCGCCTGGGCTTCGGGCAGTTCGTGCTCGCCAAGGCTCAGCGGGGTGTCGGTGAAAAAGCGGGACAGTCTCATTTCTGTTCTCTGGAAAATAAGGTGTTTCTGCAGGCGCCGGCTTGCCGGCGCCTGCAAGGGTGTGATCAGCCGGGATCGCGAAAGCCTGGGTGGAAGTCCTTCGGCACGGCGACACTGACTTTGCTGTTGGTGGCAATGTCGATGCCTTCACTGGCCACCTCGGCCAGGAAATCGATCTGCTCCGGCGTGATCACATAAGGCGGCAGGAAATACACCACGCTGCCCAAGGGCCGCAACAGCGCACCGCGTTCCAGGGCATGCTCGAAGACCTTCAGGCCACGGCGTTCCTGCCACGGGTAGGCGGTCTTGGTGGCTTTGTCCTGGACCATCTCGATGGCCAGGACCATGCCGGTCTGGCGCACTTCCGACACGTGCGGGTGGTCCACCAGGTGCGCGGTGGCGGTGGCCATGCGCTGGGCCAGGGCCTTGTTGTTCTCGATGACGTTGTCTTCTTCGAAAATATCCAGGGTCGCCAAGGCGGCCGCGCACGCCAGCGGATTGCCGGTGTAGCTGTGGGAGTGCAGGAAGGCGCGCAGGGTCGGGTAGTCGTCGTAGAAGGCGTCGTAGACATCATCGGTGGTGACCACCGCCGCCAATGGCAGGTAGCCGCCGGTGAGGGCCTTGGACAAACACAGGAAATCCGGGCGGATACCGGCCTGCTCGCACGCGAACATGCTGCCGGTGCGGCCGAAGCCCACGGCGATTTCATCGTGGATCAGGTGCACGCCATAGCGGTCACAGGCTTCGCGCAGCAGCTTGAGGTACACCGGGTGGTACATGCGCATACCCCCGGCGCCCTGGATCAGCGGCTCGACGATCACCGCCGCGACGCTGTCGTGGTTGTCGGCGAGGGTCTGTTCCATGGCCTGGAACATGTTGCGCGAATGCTCTTCCCAGCTCATGCCTTCGGGACGCAGGTAGCAATCCGGGCTCGGCACCTTGAGGGTGTCCAAGAGCAGCGCCTTGTAGGTTTCGGTAAACAGCGGCACATCGCCCACCGACATCGCGGCGATGGTTTCGCCGTGGTAGCTGTTGGTCAGGGTGACGAAGCGCTTCTTGTTCGGCAGGCCGCGGTTGAGCCAATAATGAAAGCTCATCTTCAGCGCCACTTCGATGCACGACGAACCGTTGTCGGCATAGAAACAGCGGGTCAGGCCTTCGGGCGTCATCGCCACCAGGCGCTCGGACAGTTCGATCACCGGTTGGTGGCTGAAACCGGCGAGGATCACGTGTTCGAGTTGGTCGACCTGGTCCTTGATGCGCTGGTTGATACGCGGGTTGGCGTGGCCGAACACGTTGACCCACCAGGAGCTGACGGCATCGAGGTAGCGCTTGCCTTCGAAATCTTCCAGCCACACGCCTTCACCGCGCTTGATGGGGATCAGCGGCAGTTGCTGGTGGTCTTTCATCTGGGTGCAGGGATGCCACAACACGGCCAGGTCGCGTTGCATCCACTGGTTGTTCAAGCCCATCGGTCATCTCCTCGAAGCGGTCCTGCGTGTGGCGCAGGTGAAACATTCGCGCAAGCCTATGCAATGCAGGCCTGTGTCACAACCCATTGCGAGTTTGAAGCGTAAATTGGTGGTAAACGCAGGACAGTCCGTCACGTTTCTTCTGGATAGTCCTTAATCTCTTGTTAACTTACTCTGCATACGCTCTTGATCGTATTTCTCGATATTTCAAAGCGAAATTTTCCGCTTTAATTCGATAGGTAAATCGATAGTCTTGCCACAGCTCTTACGGGATTTGGGACATGCAACTACGTAATTCACCGGCCCGCTATGGCTGGGTCAGCATCGTTTTGCACTGGGGCGTGGCCCTGGTGGTGTTCAGTCTGTTCGCATTGGGCCTGTGGATGGTCGGTCTCGACTACTACAGTGCCTGGCGCAAAGACGCCCCGGACCTGCACAAGAGCATCGGCATTACGCTGTTCGCCATCATGCTCGTGCGGATCGTCTGGCGCCTGGTCAGCCCGCCGCCGCCACCGCTTGCCAGCTATAGCCGCATGACGCGTCTGGGGGCTGCGTTTGGCCACGCGTTCCTGTATCTCGGGCTGTTTGCCGTGATGATTGCCGGTTACCTGATTTCCACCGCAGACGGTGTCGGGATCCCGGTGTTTGGCTTGTTTGAGATTCCTGCGCTGGTTTCCGGGCTACCGGACCAGGCAGACACTGCAGGCGTGGTGCATTTGTACCTGGCCTGGGTATTGGTGGTGTTCGCCGGCCTGCATGGCGTGGCCGCGCTGAAACACCATTTCATTGATCGTGATGTGACCCTGGTTCGTATGCTGGGGCGCAAAGCCTGATGTTCAACCTCGACTCACAAGGAATAGAAAGCATGTTGAAAAAGACGCTCGCCGCTCTGGCAATCGGTACCGCCCTGCTGTCTGCTGGTCAGGTGATGGCCGCCGACTACAAGATCGACAAGGAAGGCCAGCACGCCTTCATCGACTGGAAAATCAGCCACCTCGGCTACAGCTACATCCACGGTACCTTCAAGGACTGGGATGGCTCGTTCAGCTGGGATGCCGCCAAGCCTGAAGCCAGCAAAATCGCGGTCGACGTGAAAACCGCCAGCCTGTGGTCGAACCACGCAGAACGTGACAAGCACATCGCCAGCAAGGACTTCCTCGATGTTGGCAAGTTTGCCGATGCCAAGTTCGTGTCCACCGCTGTTAAATCCACCGGCGAAAAAACCGCTGACGTGACGGGCGACCTGACTTTCCACGGCGTGACCAAGCCTGTGACCTTCAAGGCGACCTTCAACGGTGAAGGCAAGGATCCATGGGGCGGCGAACGTGCTGGCTTCAACGCCACCACTACCGTCAACCTGAACGACTTCGGCATCAAAGGCCCAGGCCCGTCCTCGCAGACCGTGGACCTGGACATCTCGCTGGAAGGCGTCAAGCAGAAGTAATTTCTGTTTTTACCCGAAAAAACCGGATCCTGAGATCCGGTTTTTTTATGCCTGGAATGCACGCAATGTGGGCGCTGGCTTGCCTGCGATGCGGGCACATCGAAGCATCAGGCACACCGAGTCGATACGATCGCAGGCAAGCCAGCTCCCACAGTTGATCAGTGTCGAGTCAAAAAAAATGCCCCGTCTCGAAAGAGGCGGGGCATTTTTTGTGGTGCTGTGAAACTCAGCGGTTGCGGGTCAGCAGCGCCGGTTTTTCACCACGAGGACGGCCTGGCAGTTGATCCAACTGCTCCGGTGTCGGGAAGCGGTCGGCTTTCGACTCCTTGTGGATGATCTTCGGCGCCGGGCCACCGCGCGGGTTCTGCACGGCGGGTTCGGACAAGCGTGGCTGGTCGTCACGGGCCGGGCGACGGTTGTTGCTGCGCGAATCATCGCGACGGGCCTGGCCATCACGTGGCGCGCCGTTACGCGGGCCGTTGCGCTTGGCCGGTGGCGTACCGGTGGTGCCGCCGCTGCTGTTGCGCGGACCGTTCTGACGACCGCCCTGTGGCTGGCCGCCACGTGGGGCACCAGCGCCGGCACCTTGCGCCGGGGCGCCTGGGCGACGGCCACGACCCTGGGCCGGTTTGGCCTGGGGCACGTAGTCGACGCGGTTACCGAAGTTATCCACGTCGTCGTCGAGGAACTCGTCCGGGGCGCGGTCGGCTGCAGCGCGTGGTGGCTGGGTCGGCTGGCGCTGTTCGCGGGCCGGGGTGCCTTCACGTGGTTTTTGCTCACGGGCCGGGCGCTCGCCACGGCCGTTGGTAGGCGCTTTTTCCTTGCCGCCCTTGTCCTTGCCCTTGTCGCGACGACCACCGCCACCACCGCCGCCGTTCGGGCCATCGCCCTTCGGACCGCGTGGGTTGCGTGGGTTGCGCACGTCCGGACGCTCGCGCGCTTCTGGCTTTTCAGCCTCGACGGCGCTGGCATCGAAGCCCATCAGGTCGCCGTCGGCGATTTTCTGCTTGGTCATGCGCTCGATGCTTTTCAGCAGTTTTTCTTCGTCCGGTGCAACCAGGGAGATGGCTTCACCCGAACGACCGGCACGGCCGGTACGGCCGATACGGTGCACGTAGTCTTCGTCGACGTTCGGCAGTTCGAAGTTGACCACGTGTGGCAGTTGGTCGATATCCAGGCCGCGGGCGGCGATATCGGTGGCCACCAGGATGCGCACTTCACCTGCCTTGAAATCGGCCAGGGCTTTGGTGCGGGCGTTCTGGCTCTTGTTGCCGTGGATGGCGACGGCGGTGAGGCCGTGCTTGTCCAGGTACTCGGCCAGGCGGTTCGCGCCGTGCTTGGTGCGGGTGAACACCAGTACCTGTTCCCACGCGCCGGCGGTGATCAGGTGGGCCAGCAGCGCACGCTTGTGGCTGGCGGCCAGGCGGAACACGCGTTGTTCGATACGCTCGACCGTGGTGTTCGGCGGCGTGACTTCAATGCGTTCCGGGTTGTGCAGCAGCTTGCCGGCCAGGGCGGTGATGTCGTTGGAGAACGTTGCCGAGAACAGCAGGTTCTGACGTTTGGCCGGCAGGCGGGCGAGGACCTTTTTCACGTCATGGACAAAGCCCATGTCGAGCATGCGGTCTGCTTCGTCCAGCACGAGGATTTCCACGTGGGACAAGTCGACGCTGCCTTGGCCGCACAGGTCGAGCAAGCGACCGGGGCAGGCGACCAGCACGTCGACACCACGGGACATGGCCTGAACCTGTGGGTTCATGCCGACGCCGCCGAAGATGCAGGCGCTGACGAACTTCAGGTCGCGGGCATACAGCTTGAAGCTGTCGTGCACTTGCGCGGCGAGTTCGCGGGTGGGGGTCAGGACCAGTACGCGCGGTTGGCGCGGGCCGTGACGCTGGGATTTGTCCGGGTGACCATTGGGGAACAACCGCTCCAGAATCGGGAGGGCGAAGCCGCCGGTTTTACCAGTACCTGTCTGAGCCGCAACCATCAGGTCGCGACCTTGCAACACGGCGGGAATGGCCCGCTGTTGCACCGGAGTAGGCTCGGTATAGCCCGCTGCCTCGATGGCGCGGACTAAAGCCTCGGAGAGACCGAGGGAAGCAAAGGACATGAGTAATCCTGTTTTAGTTAGGGCTTGGCCCAGAGGGATAATCTTGCCGGGCGCGAATGGCGCTTAGGGGAGCGCAATCCCGTCCGGTCCTGCTGCGTCTGGCGAGCACTCCACCGGCTCGCGCGGGCTGAAAGCTGCGCTGTAGCGGGGTTGGGTGCCTTTTTCAAGACCTCAGCGGCCGGGCGTAAGCCTGGCGGAAAGGCCGGAGTATAACAGAGCAATCACTGCGCGCTGCTTTCCTGCTGCTCAACGGTGTCTCCTGCTGCCGATATGGCCTGGATTCCACCATATTTGGCACCCAAGGCGGCGTAGGCCGGTTCCTGTTTGAAGCGCCTGAGCTCGGCGGCAAAGCGCTGCACCAGCAGGTCCATGCCCGCACCCCGGCGCACGGCCAGGAACTGCGGCTGGCGGCTGACCACGACCTGGGCCTGGCTGACCTTGCCTTCCAGGCCCAAGGCCTTGATCACGTGCTGGCCGACCCGGCGGTCGGTGATCACCAGGTCGATGCGCCCGAGCATCAATTTGCCGAAGTTGGCCTCATGGCTGGGCGCCGCTTCGCGGTTGAACAGCGCGGAATCGCTGAACGGCTCGCCGTACAGGTAGCCTGGCGAGGTGCCGATGGTCAGGCCGCGCAGGTCCTCAAGGCTTTGGGCCGGGTGCGGCCGTTCGTTGGCGTAGAACAGGGTGAACTCGACTTGTGACAGCGGTTCGCTGGGGTAGAGCAGCAGCGCGTCGCGCTCATGGCTGTGGAAAATATCCAGCGCGCCGTCGGCCTGGCCCTGGTCAAGCATGGCCAGGCAGCGCTTCCAGGGCAGGAATTGCCACTCTACATCGACCCCCAGGCGCTGGAACACGATCACCGTGGTGTCGTAGTCCAGTCCCTGCATGGCGCCGCGTTCTTCGTACACATAGGGTGCCCAGGGCTCGGTGACAATGCGCAGTTTCTCGCCATAAGCGGCCAGGCTCAGGCAAGTGAAAAGGGCAGCGGTCGCAAGCTTCAGGATCACGGGCATACCCTGAGGTTACGACGCTCCTGCGCTAAAGAGAAGCTCTGGCACACGCATCTGCAGGCGGTATCAATGCGTCTGCGAACTCATCAGGTGCTCGTAGATGGCGGTACGCCGCTCACCGAGAATCAGGCGCACCAACGGGTTGGCGAACCAGTGCTCCAGCTGGTGTGCATCGACCGGGCGCTGCTGGCGCTCTTCCTGATTCTGGCGGGCCTTGTCCCACCAAACCGGGCCACATGCCTGGTCGAACTCGTTTTCGTGCTCGTAGCACCCGTAGAGAATCTCGCGGATGAACTGCTGCTTGCGCTTGGGCAGGGCCAGGGTGATCAGCTTGTACATCAGGCGCTGCAGGCGTGGCGGGCGCGGCAAGTGGGCGGAGACCTTGCGTGTGTCGGCCAGGGCCAGGGGGCTGATGGGGCTGGCCCTGTGCTTGGTGATCCACGCCTTGACCTTGGCCCGGAACAGCTGTTTGCGGCTCCAGTAATGGTGGATCAGGTCCGGGCATTGGCGCACGTTGACCTGGCGGTAGGCGGCAACCGACAGGCAGAACTCTTCCAGGGTGTAGGCGCCGAGAGCCATCGGGAACAGTTCGTCCATCAGCGCGATCGACTGGTCCAACAGGTGTGCGTCCTGGCGTGCCAGGCCCATGACCCCGGAGTTGAGCAGCCACATGTTGTCGTCGGCCAGGCCTTTTTCGCTCAGGTATGGCGCGAGCGCTTCGTACAGCACGCTTTCGCGGTTATCGCCGTACTTGGCGTGGAAGGCGTTGCACAGCAGGGTGCCGGGCGCGACGCGCTCGAACAGGGCCATGGGCGAATCGTGGAAAAACGTATCGGTGTCGATCAGCAGTGCCCGCTCCGCCGTTTCCAGGACTTGGCGCAACAGCACGTGCTTGGTGCGGAAATGGTAGCCGTGAGGTTCGCTCCAGCGTTTACGCGTGGCCTCATCCAGTACGTGGACCTGCACCGGCAGGCCGTCGTAGGGCGCCGGGTTGTCGCTGAACACCTGGATGTCCAGGGGCAGGTCCTCGGTTGCGCCCAGCTGCGCCAGGGCACTGGCGATGCTGAATACCGCCTCCTGATGATAGGTCTCGGCGCCGAATACCAGGTAAACCAGCTGCGGGCGGGGAGTCGGGGACGCTGTATTCATTTACTGCAGGCTTCCATTCCGGGGAGATATGAACAAAAAAAGCCCTCGTATAAACGAGGGCCTGGGTGCAGCTCGGTCAGACCTCAGCGCGGCAGCTTGAGGTTGTTCCAGATTGCAAGGCTCGGCTCAGCCTGGTTAAGCGTATAGAAGTGCAGCCCAGGTGCGCCACCCTGCAGCAATTCTTCGCACATGCTGCTGATGACCTGTTCGCCGAACGCCTGGATGCTCTTGACGTCGTCGCCGTAGGCTTCCAGTTGCTTGCGGATCCAGCGTGGGATCTCGGCACCGCACGCGTCGGAGAAGCGTGCCAGCTTGCTGTAGTTGGTGATCGGCATGATGCCTGGCACGATCGGGATGTTCACACCCATGGCCCGTACGCGCTCGACGAAGTAGAAGTAGCTGTCGGCGTTGAAGAAGTACTGGGTGATCGCGCTGTCGGCGCCGGCGTTGGCCTTGCGCACGAAATTCTGCAGATCATCTTCGAAGTTGCGCGCCTGGGGGTGCATCTCCGGGTAAGCCGCCACTTCGATATGGAAGTGATCGCCGCTTTCTTCACGGATGAAACTCACCAGGTCGTTGGCGTAGCGCAGCTCACCGCTGGCCATGCCCATGCCGGATGGCAGGTCGCCACGCAAGGCGACGATGCGCTTGATGCCGGCTTGCTGGTATTGGGTCAGCAGGCCGCGCAGGTCGGCCTTGCTGTCGCCCACGCACGACAAGTGCGGAGCGGCGGGAATGTTGGCTTCGCTTTCCAGCTGCAGCACGGTGTTGATCGTGCGGTCACGGGTCGAGCCGCCGGCGCCGTAGGTGCAGGAGAAGAAGTCAGGATTGTAGCTGGCCAGTTGCTTGGCAACAGCCATCAGTTTTTCATGTCCAGCATCGGTCTTGGTCGGGAAGAACTCGAAGCTGTAGCGACGGTCTTGGGACATGTGAGGTCTCCAGCTGCAAGTTGCAAGCCTCAAGCTGCAAGAGGGCGGTGTGCCTGTTCTTGCAGCTTGGAGCTCGCAGCTGGTAGCTGCTTAAAGAGCAATGAAGTAGCAAGCCCTCGGCACAAGCGCATTTCTTGACGCTTGCCGCTGAAAGCTTGCCGCTGCTTAGTAGCGGTAAGCGTGCGGCTTGAACGGACCTTCGACGGTCACGCCGATGTAGTCGGCCTGGGTCTTGGTCAGTTGAGTCACGACGCCACCGAAGCCGCGGACCATTTCCAGGGCCACTTCTTCGTCGAGTTTCTTCGGCAGTACTTCCACGGTCAGGCGCTCGGCTTTCTGGGCAGGCGACAGGTCGGCGTATTTCTGGCCGAACAGGAAGATCTGGGCCAGAACCTGGTTGGCGAACGAGCCATCCATGATGCGGCTTGGGTGGCCGGTGGCGTTGCCCAGGTTAACCAGGCGGCCTTCAGCCAGCAGGATCAGGTAGTCATCGTTCTGCGGGTCGAAATCGCCAGCGCCGGTACGGTGAACCTTGTGTACCTGTGGCTTCACTTCTTCCCACGCCCAGTTCTTGCGCATGAAAGCAGTGTCGATTTCGTTGTCGAAGTGACCGATGTTGCACACTACGGCGCGCTTTTTCAGGGCCTTGAGCATGTTCGCATCGCAAACATTGACGTTACCGGTGGTGGTCACGATCAGGTCGATCTTGCCCAGCAGGGCTTTGTCGATGCTCGCTTCGGTGCCGTCGTTCTGGCCGTTGATGAACGGCGAAACCACTTCGAAACCGTCCATGCAGGCTTGCATGGCGCAGATCGGATCGACTTCGGACACCTTGACGATCATGCCTTCCTGACGCAGGGACTGGGACGAACCCTTGCCCACGTCACCGTAGCCGATCACCAGGGCTTGCTTGCCCGACAGCAGGTGGTCGGTGCCGCGCTTGATGGCATCGTTCAGGCTGTGACGGCAGCCGTACTTGTTGTCGTTCTTGCTCTTGGTCACCGAGTCGTTGACGTTGATGGCCGGGATTTTCAGCTCGCCCTTGGCCAGCATGTCCAGCAGGCGGTGTACGCCGGTGGTGGTTTCTTCGGTCACGCCGTGGACGCGGTCGAGGATCTGCGGGTACTTCTTGTGCAGCAGCTCGGTCAGGTCGCCGCCGTCGTCGAGGATCATGTTGGCGTCCCATGGCTTGCCATCCTTGAGGATGGTTTGCTCCAGGCACCACTCGTACTCTTCTTCGGTCTCGCCTTTCCAGGCGAACACGGCGATACCGGCAGCAGCGATAGCGGCAGCGGCCTGGTCTTGAGTCGAGAAGATGTTGCAGGACGACCAGCGTACTTCGGCACCCAGGGCAACCAGGGTCTCGATCAGCACGGCAGTCTGGATGGTCATGTGGATGCAGCCGAGGATCTTCGCGCCCTTGAGCGGTTGCTCAGCGGCGTACTTGCGACGCAGGCCCATCAGCGCAGGCATTTCGGATTCGGCGATAAAGGTTTCGCGACGGCCCCAGGCAGCGAGGGACATGTCGGCGACTTTGTAGTCGTTGAAATCTGCAGGCGTGTTTACAGCGCTCATGAAGAGCCTCCATTCGTAGTGTGCGAATGGGCGCCGTTGTGCGTTTAGTATCCAGCTGGCTAACCAGGCCGGACAACGCCCCATCCGAGCCTGACAGGTTGAACCTGCTGCAGCGCCCCTCGGACAGGTGGCGGGAGAACGGTAGTAGCCGTTCTGAAATCGGGGGCGATTATAGCTGTCTTTGTCCGGCTAGTGGCAAGCAACAAGCTACAAGCGGCAAGTAAGAGCGAATCGGCTACTACTTGCAGCTTGTCGCTTAAAACTTGAAGCTGGGGGCCACAACCCAATCGCCAAACATCTCAAACCTGGAGTCCCCATGAACTTCCACACCCGCAAATGGGTAAAACCCGAAGACCTCAACCCCAACGGCACTCTGTTCGGTGGCAGCCTGTTGCGCTGGATCGACGAAGAAGCGGCGATCTATGCGATTGTCCAGTTGGGCAACCAGCGCGTGGTGACCAAGTACATCTCCGAAATCAACTTCGTCAGTGCCTCGCGCCAGGGCGACATCATCGAGCTGGGCATCACCGCCACCGAATTCGGTCGCACCTCGATCACCCTGACCTGTGAAGTGCGCAACAAGATCACCCGTAAAAGCATCCTCACCGTCGAGAAAATGGTCTTCGTCAACCTCGGTGAAGATGGCCTGCCAGCGCCTCACGGCCGTACGGAAATCAAGTACGTCAAGGACCAGTTCCAGGAGGATGGCATCCAGGAATAACTGCATGCCCACCGGTTTGGTTTCTGTTACCTGATTGTTCCGGTTGGATCTTTCCCAGGCTCTGTCATCACTCAGCACTACACCCCCCGCAGAGTGAGTCAGCGCATGAAAGTGCTCAATCCGGTCAACCCCGTTCAGTTTCTCTCGCCTGGAGATGTCAGTACCCACGCCGATCACACCGCGAAGATGTTACGGGTGGAGGGCGGCGGCGCGCGCAATCTGATCCTCCAGCGCGATCCCCATGGGCGTGTGGAGGTGACATTGTCGCGGCCGCCCATCACGCATTTGGTGCTCAGCGGTGGTGGCGCCAAGGGGGTTGCCTTTTCGGGGGTGGTGCAGGCACTCGAGGACGCCCGGAAGCTGGAAGGCATCCAGGTGATTTCCGGCTCATCCGCCGGTGCGATTTCTGCAGCATTGATCGCCAGTGGAATGAGTGCCGCAGCCTTCGATGGACTGTCGGACAACATCAGTCTGCCAACCTTGCTGAACAGCAAAGACCCTGTGACGGCCTGGTTGCAGGACGCCAGTTCGACACTGGGCAAATACCTCGGGTACTTGCCGGGCCCGGTCGGCAATATTTCCCAGTTGCTGATGACCCTGCTGCCGCGCCTGAAAACCGATGCCGCCCCGCTGGAGGACATGATCCGCGACGAGTCGCGCAAGGCGCTTCTTGGTCATATTGCCGACACTCCCAGAGAAACCCGGCCTGCCGACGTCATGCGCATTGCTGACAAGCTCAGTGCTGGTGGCGCGCCGACGTTTGCCGACCTTGAGGTGTTAAGCCGCAGTATTGCAGCGGTCAAGCAACTCAATATCACCGGCACGGGCATGTTTGGAGGGCGTCCACAGTTGGTAGTGTTCAACAGCAGTTTGACGCCGGACATGGATATTGCCCGCGCTGCGCGTATTTCGGGTTCGTTGCCGGCACTGTTCAAAAGCCCTGTGGAACAGGGGCATGGCTTCCAGATGGCGACAGAAACCACGACCTTTCAGGACGGTGGCCTGATGCTCAATACGCCAGCGCCAGGCGTGGTGGACCGATTGTTTGCCGAGAGCCTCCTGAGCAAGCCCGAGTCGCTGATCATCAAATTCGAGCCTGACTCCGCCGAGGAGCCTGCCCAAAGTGGCAGTTTTTTCAGCAGCTTGGTCGACTGCATTACGGGAACGCCACATTCGGCTGCCGAGGCTTACCAGGATAATAGGCTCAAGGCATTTGCCGACCAGACGCTGGTGTCGCCACTGAATACCGAACAGGGAGATTTTCGCGGCCTGTTCAACGGGACGGTCAACTTCACCATGAAGGATGAGCACAAGCAGCACCTGCAGGAAAGGACCCGTGAAGCGGTGGCTGGGCACCTGCAGAATCTGGCCTCGACGAGGGATTCTCACTCGTTCGGTTCGCTGGATGCGGCGGTGCTGGCGATGGATGATGAAACACTGGCCAGTGTGCAGACGGCGTTGCAGGCAGACAGTGCCGCAGCCAGTGTGCTGATGTTTCGAGAAGAAGCGAAACAGGCGTTGTGCGCGCTGGACCATGCGATTACAGAGGTCGATAAGTCGCATGCTGGCTTGCTGTTCACTCCGAAGCTGTCGTCGGCAGTGCGCAATCTGGAAGCACTTGCCCGAAGTCCCGAGCAATTGGAGTGGTTGGGACGGCGCTTGAATGACCCAGGCCAGCGAAATTTTCAGCGATTGCTGCAAGTGGCTGCTAATCAGGGCTCCGGCGATGTACCGTCCACTTCCAGGGTCATGGCTTGCGCTGTTGCCGAAATGAAACGTCGCGATATTGCGGTGAGTGCCGAGAGCTTTACACGGGAGGTTATCTACCCGTCGCTGTTCCGACCTGGCCAGCCGGCATCCAATGTCGAACTGTTGCAGCACGCGGCCCGAGACTTGGCCAAGGCCACCACGCCGCAGGCGTTCAATCGTGTGCTTGATGATCTCAGCGAACATTACCAGGCGCGCAACACGCCATGGAGTATGTCTTCCAGTGACACTACTGTGGAGATGGCCAAGGCCTGGCGCAAACGGGTTTAGTTGCCTGGCCACTGAACAGCTACTGTGCCGGCATGTCGTAGCTACAGGCACCCCTCGGACTCTGGTACATCATGGCCACTCAAGCAGACGGCAAGACCCCCAACCTGTCGCAGGAAGAGCAACAGGACGTAGACAAGAACCAACCCCCGCGCGCGGCAGTGTTGCATGAAATCATCCGCACCCAGGGCGACCAGGAGCTGGAGCGCAGCGTCGCCGCCTTGTGGTGGTCGGCGCTGGCTGCCGGCCTGACCATGGGACTGTCGCTGATGGCGATGGGCTTGCTCAACTCGCGCCTGCCAGATGGCGAAGCCTTCAAGGTCATCGCCAGCTTCGGCTACTGCGCGGGCTTCCTCGCGGTGATCCTGGCGCGCCAGCAATTGTTCACCGAAAACACCCTGACTGCCGTGCTGCCGGTGATGAGCAAACCTACGCTGGGCAACGCGGGACGCCTGCTGCGCTTATGGACAGTCGTGCTGGTCGGCAACCTGTGCGGCACCCTGCTGGTGGCGTATGTGATGCTGCACCTGCCGATCTTCGATACCAAGACCGACCTGGCCTTCCTCGAAATCGGCCGCAAGATCATGGAAAACGACGCCGGCCAGATGTTTGCAAAAGGCATCGTTTCCGGTTGGATGATCGCGACCATGGTGTGGATGATCCCCTCCATGGAAAGCGCCAAGATGTGGATCATTATCCTGATCACTTACCTGATGGCCCTGGGGGACTTCACCCATATCGTCGTCGGTTCGGCCGAGGTTTCGTACCTGGTGTTTGCCGGCGAATTGCCGTGGAAAGACTTCTGGCTGGTGTTTGCCGGCCCGACCCTGGCCGGCAATATCATCGGCGGCAGCTTTATCTTTGCGTTGATCAGTCACGCGCAGATTCGCAGTGAAAGCAGCTTGCCGGGAAAAACCGCTGCGGACCCGAGGCATCCGCAGCAGATCAACAAGGATCAGTGAGGCTCGGGCGTGGCTTGGGGCTCGTCCCGAGTCACGCGCTTGACCAGCCTGCCGATGCTCAACCCCTGCAAAAGGATCGACGACAGCACCACGATGTAGGTAATGCTCAGCAGCAGGTCGCGCTCCGGGCCGAGCGGCAAGGCCAGTGCCAGCGCTACCGAAACCCCGCCGCGCAAGCCCCCCCAGGTCAGGATGCGGATGGTCCCGCGTGGCACCGTGCGCCAGCGGCGCAGCAGCAGGATCGCCGGAGCAACGGTCAGCAGGCGTGACAGCAGGATTGCCACGGCCAGGAGGCTGGCAGCGAAGACGTGCAGCCAGTTGAACGGCAACAGCAGCAGCTCCATGCCGATCAGCGCGAACAGCAGCGCGTTGAGCATGTCATCGAGCAGCTCCCAGAAGCCATCCAGATAGCGACGGGTCATGTCGTTCATCGCCAGCTTGCGCCCCAGGTTGCCGATGATCAGCCCGGCCACCACCATCGCAATCGGCGCCGAGACGTGCAGTTCGGTGGCCATCGCCGAACCGCCGATGACCAGGGCCAGGGTCAGCATCACTTCGATCTGGTGCTGCTCGATGCTCTTGATCATCAGGTACACGAGGTAGCCGATCAGGCCACCAAACACCACGCCGCCAATCGCCTCATGGGCAAACAGCATCGCGGTAGCGCCTACGGTCGGCGTTTCGCCCAGCTGTGCAATACCCAGTAAAACCGTAAACACCACCACCGCCGTGCCGTCGTTGAACAGTGACTCGCCGACGATCGTGGTTTTCAGCGGTTTGGAGGCGTTGGCGGTACGCAGCACGCCCAAGACTGCAATCGGGTCGGTGGGTGAGATCAGCGCGCCGAACAGCAGGCAGTAGAGGAAGCTCACGTGCCAGCCAAACAGCGCGAAGATGTAATACGCCAGGCTGCCGATCACCACGGTGGCAATCAACACACCGAACGTTGCCAGCAGGCCGATGGGCCAGCGGTAGCTGCGCAGGTCGTTGAGGTTGACGTGCAGGGCGCCGGCGAACAGCAGGAACGACAGCATCCAGTTCATCAGCAAATCGCCGAAGTCGATCTGGCCGATCAGTTGCTGGATACGTTCCTCCAGGCCGGGGTAGCCGAGCACGCTCAGGCCTTGCAGGATCAGCGAAAACAGCAGGGCCGTGACCATCACGCCGATGGTGGGTGGCAGGCCGATAAAACGGAAGTTCACATAGGTGAGCAGGGTGGTGAGGCAGATGAAGGCGGCGACAAGTTCAAGCATCCGGGGTCCTTGGAGGTTGGGTGGCAGTTCTTTGGTGCATGGGTGGACCGCAGGGCGGGCATGAGGTTGCACAGCGCGATAGAACCTTTCGGTGCGCGGCGTGCTCATAGCCGGTAAGTGCGGTTTGCTAGGTTTAGTGCTAAAACTCTAATTTCTGTTTAAAACTACAAAAGGAATCAGTGATGACGGTGGCTTTCTGGTGTGTGTTGATAGCGATTTTCCTGCCTTACCTGTGCACAGGGGTGGCCAAGTTCAGTGGCGGCAAATTCGGCCCGCGGCAGAATCATGATCCGCGCGCTTTTCTGGATACCCTCGACGGCTTCGCCAAGCGCGCCCACAACGCGCAGCTCAACAGCTTTGAGGTGACACCCGCCTTCGCGGCGGCGGTGATTATCGCCCACCTTGCCGGGACTGCGTCGTTGGTGACCATCAATGTGCTGGCGGTGCTGTTTATCACCAGTCGCCTGTTGTACATCATCTGCTACGTCGCCGACTGGGCAATGCTGCGTTCGCTGGTGTGGTTTGTAGGAATGGTATTGATCGCGAGCTTCTTCTTCGTCTCAATCTAAGGCGTAGCCGGCCCTTCTATTGTGGCCGGGCTTACTGTGGCAAGCGGGCTGCTGTGGCAAGCCCGCTCGCCACGAAAAGCCCGCTCGCCACAGAAGTCCGCTTCCCACGACAGGCCTTCTCCCCACGACAAGCCCGTTTCCACATTTGATCTTCAGTGTTCCTCAGGTACCCGCGGGTGCATCCGGCACGTGCGGCAACGCCGCGCCTTTGGGCCACAGCATCCAGATCTGGCCTTGCTGCTTCATATTCCCCGCCAACTCGCCTGCCGCATCACCCGTGCCCCAGAACAGATCCGCGCGCACTTCGCCGGTGATTGCACCGCCGGTGTCCTGTGCGGCGACGGGACGTGCCAATGCCGAGCCGTCGGGCGTGGTGGTCGACAGCCACAACAGGCTGCCCAGCGGGATCACCTTGCGATCCACCGCCACGCTGTAGCCTGCCGTCAGCGGCACGTTCAGCGAACCGCGCGGACCTTCATTGCTGTCGGGACGGGCGCTGAAGAACACGTAGCTGGGGTTGCTCGCGAGCAGTTCCGGGATTCGCTCCGGGTGCGCCTTGGCCCAAGCGCTGATGGCGCCCATGGTCACTTCTTCTTTCTTCAACTCGCCTTGCTCCACCAGCCAGCGGCCGATAGGACGATAGGGGTAGCCGTTCTGGTCGCCATAACCCACGCGCAGTTGGCGCCCGTCCTTGAGTTGAATGCGGCCCGAGCCCTGGATCTGCAGAAATTGCAGGTCCATCGGGTTGGTCAGCCAGGCAATCGGCTTGGCGCTGGAGCCTTGGCCGTTGATGGCGCTGGCATCGTCATAGGGCTTGAGCACGCGGCCTTCGAGGCGACCGCGCAGGCGCTTGCCCTTGAGTTCCGGATAGATGCTTTCCAGATTGACGATGATCAGGTCATCCGGCACGCCATACACGGGCACATGGGCGGTGGCAGTCTTGGTCAGGCTGCCGGGGTAGACCGGTTCGTAGTAGCCGGTGATCAGGCCATTGGGGGTGTCGTCGGCCGAGCGCAGGCCGAATACATCCAGGCGTTCTTTGAGAAAACCACGCACCGCCACGGCATTGCCCGGCACGGTGACCGCTGCGGCACAGGTCGCACCCCAGATCGGGTCGGCCTTGAGGCGTTGGCAGGCGCTGCGCCAGGCTTCAAAGCCGGCCAGCAGGTCGCTGTCGGATACCGCCGGCAGGGCTTCCCATGGCGCGCTCACATAGGTGGCTACGGCATGGGGTTTGGCCACTTCCTCTGTTTTGTTGGCGTCTTTACCGCCATCACAGCCGGCCAGCAGTGCAGCAATCGGCAGAGCCCACGCCAGGCGGCGGCTCCAGGTTTTCAGCACGACATTCATAAACGCAATTCCTGAAGCGATTGCCCGCGCTGTAGCGCAGTCGGGCAACCCTTATTATTAATAGGGCTATTGGTCTTTACGGGCGGGGCGAGGATACTGGCCGCCGTTTCCCGTGACCCTGAGCCATCATGACTTTTAAAAAACTGACGGTTGTATTGCTGGCCTGCGTGGCCTTGTCCGCCTGTGGCGGTGTCGATCCAAATTCCCCGCTGGGCCAGCGCAAGGCGATTTTCAAGCAGATGCTCAAGACCGGCGAGGACCTGGGCGGCATGTTGCGCGGGCGCATCCCGTTCGACGGCGCGAAGTTTGCCGAAGGCGCGGTCAAGCTTGATGCGTTGTCGCATGAACCGTGGAAGCACTTCCCGAGCGTGCGCGAAGAAGATCACACCAGCGCCAAGGACGACGTATGGCAACAACAGGCACGCTTCCAGGAACTGGCCCGCAACCTTGAAGCGGCCACCGGTGAACTGGTGGTTGCCAGCCAGGTCCAGCCGTACAAGGCCAGCAACCTTGGGCCTGCGGTGCAGAAAGTCGAAGATGCCTGCAGCGCCTGCCATAAGCAGTTTCGCGATCACTGACCGGCGTTATTCGTCGAGTTGTTCCACGGCGTCCTGCAGTTCTTTGCGCGACTGGGCGAGCTTGTCCTTACGCTTGTTGATTTTCTCGGCATCGCCTTTTTTCATTGCCTTGTCGAGGTCAGCCTGACGGCGGCTGACTTCGTGCTTGGCGTCGAGCACCTTGTTTTCGCGCTCCTTCCTCAAGGAGGCGTCGGTGCAGTTGGCAGTGACTTCGCTCAGGGCTTTTTCCAGCCCGGCCTGTTGCGCGCTGTTGCCATGCGCCTTGGCTTGTTCGATCTGGGCGCTGATGGCCTGGCGCTTGGCGGCGCAGCCGGTGAGGGGGGCAACTTCTTCGGCCGCCAGCAGTGGCGTGGCCATGCAGCTTGCGACAGTCAACAAGACAAAAGGGGCGAGAAATTTCATGTGAGACTCCAAAGTCGCAATCTGGCAGCAGGATGAATTCTGCCGCCGTTCAAAGGTGGCCAGGCCGGGTTCAAAACCCGTCTATCCCGGCCACGCGTAGTGTTTCAGCCAACGCCTGTACGTGCGGATCGCGAAAAAAAGCGCTCAGTTGCGCTGCGCGACCCGGGCCGATGCCATCGGTGGCCTGCCAGGCCTGGGTGTCCTTGGCGGCCAGTGTCTGCCAGCCGCCCTCCAGGTTGTTGCGTGCCGCAGGCGGTATGCCCAGGGCCTTGAGCCATTGGGCGAAGGGCCGTTGCCGCGCGCTGTGCAGGCTGTCGAGCACCCGCGCGCGGCTGCGATCGCCGAAGCCATCAATGTTAGCAAGCTCTGCCGCGTCCAGGGTTAACCAATCGAGAAAGCCTGCGATTAGACCGGCCTGGATCAATATGTTCCAGGTCTCGCGGCCGATATGGGGCAAGGCCAGGCCTTGATCACCGCTGAGCCAGGTGAGCCGCGCCAGCAGTTGTTCCTCGCAGCCGGGGTCCAGCTGCCAGCAGCTCAAGGCGTGGAAGTCCAGAGGGTCCGGGACCGGTAGGTCGACCCGGGTGGTGTTGCGCAGGATCACTTGGTCCAACCGTGGGATGATCTGGCCCGCCAGGCTGATGGCGACTTGATCGCCAGGGCGGATGTCCAGTGCTTGCCAGCGTTTCAGCGAGCCGACGTTGACACGGCTGATCTGCCGGTCATCCAGCCGCACGGGCTCGAGTTCGAGCATCGGGGTGATGCGCCCGGTACGGCCGATCTTGAACCGCACGTTGCGCACCAGTGCCAGGGCCTTGGCCGCCGGGTACTTCCAGGCGACCGCCCAGTACGGCGTGCTGGCCTGCCAGCGCTCGGCGGGTGCGCGCTGCGCCTGGTGCAGCACCACGCCATCACTGGCGAAGGGCAGGGGATGGTTGTACCAATAGGCGCGCCAGTGTGCGGCGTGGGTAATGTCCTGGATGGGCTGGCTGTAGCGCTGGCTGTCGGTGAAACCCCAGCGTGCCAGGCTGGCCAGGCGCTCGTTGAACGCGGCCGGGCCGTCGGGCCAGGCCCAGATGAACACGCCGATGCCGGCGGCTTCGATGTCGCTCAAGTGTTTGCGGTTCATCAGCCCAGCCACTTTGCTGCGGGCATTGAGCCCGCCATGTGCCGACTGCACGTGGTCGTCGAGGCGCCAGTAGAGTTCGCCTTGCAGCACCAGGTCGAGGGGCTCCGGCAGCTGCTGGACGATAGCCGGGATCTTGCGCGCCGAGGCTGACCAGTCCTGGCCGAGCAGGCCATCGCCACGGCTGATGACCCGGCTCAGCCGACCCTGGCGGTACACCAATGTCACCGCCACGCCATCGACCTTGGGTTGTATCCACACCTCCTGGCGCGTGCCGAGCCAGGTGCCGACTGCCTGTTCATCCAACAGTTTTGCCAGCCCGGTATGGGCGACCGGGTGAGCCAGGGTGCCGCGTGCGCTGGCCAGTGGGTTGTCGGGCTTTGCCGTGGGTTGAGGGAAACATTCGCGCCATTGCGCGAGGCGTTGGCGAGCCTGGTCGTAGAGCTCATCGCTGACGGGGGAATGGCCGAGCCGGTGATAGCTGTCATCCCACTGGCGGATCTGTTCGGCCAGGGTGCCGAGTTGGGTCCGGGCTTCAGCCGGGCAGCCGTCAGCCCAGGCTGAAAAGGTCAGCGTGCTGAGCAGCAGCGCAATCAGTAAGCGCGTCATGAGCATTCCTTGCTCGTAAAGGGCGCCCAGCCTAAGTGATCCAGGCAGGCACAAAAAAGCCCCGGCAGTGCGGGGCTTTTTACCGGGTGTTTCCAGTTACTTGAACAGACCGCCCAAGGCTTTCACGGCGTCATTCTTATCAGCCTTGGCCTCCTGGGTTTGCTGCTTGGCGTCGGCCTTGGCCTGGGTTTCAGCAAGTTTGTTACAGCCTTTGTTGATCTGCTCCTGCGCCGCTTTGAAGGCCTTCACTTTCAGGTTGTCTTTCTGGGCTTCGGCTGCATCGATCTTGGCTTGCAGGTCCGCGGATTGCTTCTGGCAGTCGCCGGAGTTACCGCCACCCAGTTGGGACGTCAGCGCGCCACTCAGTGCGCTCAGGTCGGCGGATTGGGCCGGCAGGGCGAACAGGCTGAGCAGAAGGGCGGCAGGGGCGAGCGTGGAGATGCGCATGAAAACCTCAATGTTCGATTGCCTGCGCGCTGATCGATCCCGGGCTGGCGCAGGGCAATATCCAAATAAGGTAGAGGGCCCGAGAGGGCGCGGATTCTAGAGGGCCATTATTTGGCCTGCAAGCTTTGGATCCAAAAAATGTGAGGGTGATCCCGCAGGCAATAAAAAAGCCCCGCCGGGGGTAAACCCGGCGAGGCTTTATGTGCCGTGAGCGATTACAGGCCGGCGGCGGTGCGCAGGTCGTTGGCGCGATCGGTCTTTTCCCAGGTGAAGGTGGTGAAGGTGTCGTCGCCGACAGTCTTCTGCGCAGGGGTACGACCGAAGTGGCCGTAGGCTGCGGTTTCCTGGTACATCGGGTGCAGCAGGTCGAGCATGGTGGTGATCGCGTAAGGGCGCAGGTCGAAGATCTCGCGCACCAGCTTGACGATCTTGTCGTCGCTGATCTTGCCGGTACCGAAGGTATTCAGCGAGATCGACGTAGGCTGGGCCACGCCGATGGCGTAGGACACCTGGATCTCGCAGCGCTCGGCCAGGCCCGCGGCGACAATGTTCTTGGCCACGTAGCGACCGGCGTAGGCCGCCGAACGGTCAACCTTGGACGGGTCTTTGCCGGAGAACGCGCCACCGCCGTGACGGGCCATGCCGCCGTAGCTGTCGACGATGATCTTGCGACCGGTCAGGCCGCAGTCGCCCACCGGGCCACCAATGATGAACTGGCCAGTCGGGTTGATGTGGAACTGGGTGTCCTTGGACAGCAGTTCGGCCGGCAGTACGTGCTTGACGATCAGCTCCATCAGGCCTTCACGCAGATCTGCGTAGGAAACGTCCGGGTTGTGCTGGGTCGACAGTACAACGGCGTCGATGCCGACGACTTTGCCGCCTTCGTAGCGGCAGGTCACCTGGGACTTGGCGTCCGGGCGCAGCCAAGGCAGCAGGCCGTTCTTGCGGGCTTCAGCCTGGCGTTGCACCAGCTGGTGCGAGAAGGTGATCGGCGCTGGCATCAGCACGTCGGTTTCGTTGCTGGCGTAGCCGAACATCAGGCCCTGGTCGCCGGCGCCCTGATCTTCAGGCTTGGCACGGTCGACACCCTGGTTGATGTCAGGCGATTGCTTGCCGATGATGTTCATCACGCCGCAGGTCGCGCCGTCGAAGCCGACGTCGGAGCTGGTGTAGCCGATGTCGGTGATCACATCACGAACGATCTGCTCCAGGTCAACCCAGGCGGTAGTCGTTACTTCGCCAGCGATGATCGCTACACCGGTTTTCACCAGGGTCTCGCACGCCACACGGGCGAACTTGTCTTCAGCAATGATGGCGTCCAGCACCGCATCAGAAATCTGGTCGGCGATTTTGTCCGGATGCCCTTCAGACACGGACTCGGAGGTGAAAAGGGAGTATTCGCTCATCTCGATGTTTTCCTGAAATTTACCGATGGTGAGTGTCGCCAGCCGGCCGCTGGAAATGGCGGACCTGGATCTGGAAACCATTACGTAAACCTACATAGAGGCTTTCCCCGGGAACGAGTCCCGCAGCGGTGGCCCAACGGGCCAGATCGTCCTGTTCAAAACCCAACCAGAGATCACCGCAGGCCTCCCTGGCCCAATTCTGGTTGTGGCTGCATAAATCTGTGACCAGCAGGCTACCGCCGGGTTGCAGCAACTTCGCCATCTGCTTGAGGGCGTCTGCGGGGGCAGCGAAATGGTGCAGCACCATATTCAGCACCACGCAGTCGGCCTGCAGACTGTTGTGATTGAGCGCATCCGCCAATTGCAGGCGCACGTTGCCCAATGCTTCACGCTCGCACAGCTGGCGCGCCAGTTCGAGCATGGCCGGGCTGTTGTCCAGCGCCGTGACCTGCTGGAAACGCCGCGCCAGTTCTGGCAGGAAACCGCCATCGCCAGGGCCCACTTCGAGTGCCGTGGCTTCATCACTGAAGCTCAGCTTGTCCAGCAGCGCCAGTACGCTGTCGCGGTATTGCGGCAAACCTGCGATCAGGTCCTGCTGGGCGCGAAACTTCTCGGCAACCCGGGTGAAAAAATCCTGGCTGGCGGCGGCGCGCTGACCATGGACCTGACCGATGCGCGACTGCACGTCGCTGGGCAGGGCCAGGCTGTCGACTTCTTCGAGCAGGGCGGCGTGCAGCTTGCCGCCGAGCAACTCGGTGTGGGGCAGGGCGCGACGGTAGAAAATCGCATTGCCTTCGCGGCGGGTGGCCACCAGGTCGGCCTGGGCCAGGACCTTCAAATGGTGGCTCATGCCGGACTGGCCGATGGCGAAGATCTGCGCCAGTTCGAGTACGCCGAACGAATCGTTGGCCAGTGCGCGCAATACGTTCAGGCGCAACGGGTCGCCAGCGGCCTTGCACAAGGCTGCCAGGTCATCGCCGTCGTCAGGACGCAGGGAGGGCACGGGTAGATTCATAAGGCCAGCAGTCTAGTGACGAGGTGAAGACCTCGCAAGGCCAATATCAAAAAGTTTTGATATTGAACGATAAGTGGCAGTTATAAGCAGCCGCTATAACCTTTAGACGAACCGGTCGGTCTTTTCTGCAAGCGATTGCCGCGCAAAGCACAGGAAAAACACCCACAAGTGACTATCTGTCATTGCCCGCAGGCGGTGGCTGAGGGAAAATGCCGGTCCTTTTTTCCGTTTCTTTTATTCAAACCCCAGGAGATCAGCGATGCCCAGCCGTCGTGAGCGTGCCAACGCCATTCGTGCCCTCAGCATGGATGCCGTGCAAAAAGCCAACAGCGGCCATCCCGGTGCCCCGATGGGCATGGCGGATATCGCCGAGGTACTTTGGCGTGACTACCTGAAACACAACCCGAGCAACCCGTCGTTCGCCGACCGTGACCGCTTCGTGCTGTCCAACGGCCACGGCTCGATGCTGATCTATTCGCTGCTGCACCTGACTGGCTACGACGTCACCATCGATGACCTCAAGAGCTTCCGCCAGCTGCACAGCCGCACCCCGGGCCACCCGGAATTCGGCTACACCCCAGGCGTCGAGACCACCACCGGTCCCCTGGGCCAAGGCCTGGCCAACGCCGTTGGTTTCGCGCTGGCCGAAAAAGTCCTGGGCGCGCAGTTCAACCGCCCTGGCCACAACATCGTCGACCACCACACCTACGTGTTCCTGGGTGATGGCTGCATGATGGAAGGCATTTCCCACGAAGTCGCGTCCCTCGCCGGCACCCTGGGCCTGGGCAAGCTGATCGCCTTCTACGATGACAACGGCATCTCCATCGACGGCGAAGTCGAAGGCTGGTTCACCGATGACACGCCCAAGCGTTTCGAAGCCTACAACTGGCAGGTGATCCGCAACGTGGATGGCCACGATCCGGAAGAGATCAAGACCGCCATCGACACCGCGCGCAAGAGCGAGCAACCCACCCTGATCTGCTGCAAGACCACCATCGGTTTCGGCTCGCCGAACAAGCAGGGTAAAGAAGACTGCCACGGCGCCCCACTGGGTGACGCGGAAATCGCCCTGACCCGCGAAGCGCTGAAGTGGAACCACGGCCCGTTCGAAATCCCGGCCGACATCTACGCCGAGTGGAGCGCCAAGGAAAAAGGCCTGGCGACCGAAGCCGAGTGGGACCAGCGTTTCGCGGCCTACTCCGCCGAATTCCCTGAGTTGGCCAACGAACTGGTACGCCGCCTGGCCGGTGACCTGCCTGCGGACTTCTCGGAAAAAGCCTCGGCCTACATCGCCGAAGTCGCGGCCAAGGGCGAGACCATCGCCAGCCGTAAAGCCAGCCAGAACACCCTGAACGCCTTTGGCCCGCTGCTGCCTGAGATCCTCGGCGGCTCGGCTGACCTGGCCGGTTCCAACCTGACCCTGTGGAAAGGCTGCAAAGGTGTCTCGGCCGAAGACGCCAGCGGCAACTACATGTACTACGGCGTGCGCGAGTTCGGCATGAGCGCCATCATGAACGGCGTGTCCCTGCACGGCGGCCTGGTGCCTTACGGCGCGACCTTCCTGATGTTCATGGAATATGCGCGCAATGCCGTGCGCATGGCCGCACTGATGAAGAAGCGCGTGATCCACGTGTACACCCACGACTCCATCGGCCTGGGCGAAGACGGCCCGACGCACCAGCCGGTCGAGCAGTTGACCAGCCTGCGCACCACGCCGAACCTGGACACCTGGCGTCCAGCCGACGCGGTCGAATCCGCAGTGGCCTGGAAACACGCGATCGAGCGTAAGGACGGCCCTTCGGCGCTGATCTTCTCGCGTCAGAACCTGCAGCACCAGGCGCGTACCGACGCGCAGATCGCCGACATCAGCCGTGGCGGTTATGTGCTCAAGGACTGCGTCGGCGAGCCGGAGCTGATCCTGATCTCCACCGGTTCCGAAGTCGGCCTGACCGTCCAGGCCTACGACAAGCTGACCGAGCAAGGCCGCAACGTGCGCGTTGTGTCCATGCCGTGCACCAGCGTGTTCGAAGCCCAGGACGCCGGCTACAAGCAATCGGTATTGCCACTGCAGGTCAGCGCGCGTATCGCCATCGAAGCGGCTCACGCCGACTACTGGTACAAGTACGTAGGCCTGGAAGGCCGCGTAATCGGCATGACCACCTACGGTGAGTCGGCGCCGGCGCCAGCGTTGTTCGAAGAGTTCGGCTTCACCCTGGAAAATATCCTGGGCCAGGCTGAAGAGCTGCTGGAAGACTAAGGCTGTAGATTGAGGTGGCTGTACTGACGCCTTCGCGAGCAAGCCCGCTCCCACATTAGATCGGGTTCACATGGTTGCAATTGTGAACCCATTCCAAATGTGGGAGCGGGCTTGCT
>NZ_JASCPP010000005.1:0-139981 GCF_029959745.1 Pseudomonas sp. PS01298
GCTGGGAAAACGGGGGCGGGGTGGTGGGCGGGGTAGGCGGAGGTAGGGTTGCAGGGGGTATGACGGGGAAGTGCTCCGATGTGGTGCGTGGGGTGCATCAGGTTGGGCGGGGGGGCAGGTTTTGGGGCTGCTGCGCAGCCCAACGCAGGGCAAGCCTGCTCGCCACAGGGGGAGCGGCTTGCTGGGGGGAGCGGCTTGCTTAGGGGGAGGGGTTCCCTCATCAAGTGTGTTTGCTATGGGAGAACTGCTGCTCCCCTGTCAGTTGAGCAGTCGGAGGGGGGCCTGATTGGCCCAGGCCTGGATGTCCTCGATCATCTGCTGGTAGAACTGCCGGTAGTTCTGCTCGCTGACGTACCCCACGTGCGGTGTGGCCAGGACATTGTCCAGTTGGCGAAACGGATGGTCGGCGGGCAGCGGTTCTTCGCTGAACACATCCAGCGCGGCGCCGGCCAGTTGGCCGTTTTGCAGGGCCCGCACCAGTGCCTGCTCATCCACAATCGGACCGCGCGCGGTGTTCACCAGGCGTGCGCTGGGTTTCATCCAGCCCAGCGCCTCGGCATCCACCAGGCCGCGGCTGCGGTCGCTGAGCACCAGGTGGATAGTGAGAATGTCGGCCTGTTCAAACAACTCTCGCTTGCTGACCCACGTCACGCCCGAGGCGGCTGCGCGTTCCGGCGTGAGGTTTTCACTCCAGGCAATCACGCGCATGCCGAACACCTGGGCGAACTGCACGACTTTCTGGCCGATGCTGCCCAGCCCCAGGATCCCCAGGGTCTTGCCATACAGGTCGCCGCCCAGTCCCACCTGCCAGCCGCCCGCTCTCAGCGAGTTGGCTTCGGCCACCAGGTTGCGAGTGGAGGCCATGATCAGTGCCCAGGTCAGTTCCGGCGCGGCCTGTTTGTAGCTGTCGGTGCCACACACCTGGATGCCCAGCGCCTTGGCCGCCGGGATGTCGATGGCCGCGTTGCGCATGCCGCCGGTCACCAGCAGCTTGAGCTGGGGCAAGCCCTGCAGCAGGGCCTTGTCGAAAGTGGTGCGCTCGCGCATCACGCAAATCACCTCAAACCCCTGCAACCGCTCAATCAGGGTGGCGGTGTCCGCCGGGTAGTCGTGCAGGAAATGCACCTGGCCTACCGACTCCAGCACCGACCAGTCCACCACGCCACTGGCGACCTTCTGCCAATCATCAATGACTGCGATCTGTACCGACATTCACGCGTGCCTCGAAAAAGGTTGGATTAAAGGGCGTTCAAGCCCTGCAACAATGCTTTATTGAACTGTGCCGGTTCTTCCATTTGCGGTGCATGGCCCAGGCCCGGGAATTCCACCAGGGTGGAATGCGGGATCAGCTTGGCCACCTGCTTGCCGAGTACCGCGTAGTTGCCGAGCTTGGCCTTGACCTCCGGCGGCGCCAGGTCCTTGCCGATCGCGGTGTTGTCCGCGGTGCCGATCCACAGCAGGGTCGGCATCTGCAGGTCCTTGAACTCGTAGTACACCGGCTGGGTGAAGATCATGTCGTAAATCAAGGCCGAGTTCCATGCCACCTGGGTATGGCCCGGGCCTTTGTTGAGGCCGGCGAGCATATCCACCCAGCGGTCGTATTCGGGCTTCCAGCGCCCTACATAGTAGGTGTTGAGCTCGTACTTGCGAATGCCTTCGGCGCTGAGTTTAAGCTCGCGCTGGTACCACTGGTCGACGCTGCTGTAGGGCACGCCGAGGGCTTTCCAGTCTTCCAGGCCAATCGGGTTCACCAGCCCAAGCTGCTCGGTCTGGGTCGGATAGAGCAGGGCGTAGCGGGTGGCGAGCATGCCGCCGGTGGAGTGGCCGATAATGGTCGCCTGGTGAATGCCGAGCTTTTCCAGGAGTTGATGGGTGTTTTGCGCCAGTTGCTGGAAGCTGTACTGATAGTGATCAGGCTTGCTGGAGGTGCAGAAGCCGATCTGGTCGGGCGCGATCACCCGGTAACCGGCCTCGCTCAAGGCCTTGATCGAGCCTTCCCAGGTAGCGCCGCAGAAGTTCTTGCCGTGCATCAGCACCACGCTGCGCCCGTTGGCCTTGCCGGTGGCGGGGATGTCCATGTAGCCCATCTGCAGGGACTTGCCCTGGGATTGGAAGTTGAAGTGCTCAAGTGGATAGGGGTACGCAAAGCCTTGCAATTCTGGCCCGTAGGCGGGGCCTTCAGTGGCTGCGAACACCGGGGTGACACTGGCGGTGAGCAGGCCGGCAAGGCAGAAGGTGCGGATCAGAGGCATGGGCGGGGCTCCAGACAAGATGTCTCGGATGCTGTTGGGAGGCGATTAAGTGGGGATTAACACCCACTGCAAGGTCAGGGCTGCCAGCACCCCGTAACGCACGCCCTTGGCCAGGGTCACCAGCAGCAGGAAACGCCACAACGGCTCGCGCATCACCCCGGCGACCAGCGTCAGCGGGTCACCGATGATCGGCACCCAACTAAGCAGCAGTGTCCAGTGCCCCCAACGCTGGTAATGGTGCCGGGCTTTGGCCAGTTGCGGGTCGCTGACCGGAAACCAGCGCCGGTGCTTGAAGCGCTCCACCCCGCGCCCGAGCAGCCAGTTCAGCACCGACCCCAGCACATTACCCAGCGTCGCGACCACCAGCAGCCACCACAGGCTGTAATGCCCGCTGAGCAGCAGGCCAACCAGCACGGCTTCGGATTGCAGGGGCAGCAGGGTCGCGGCGCCAAACGCAGCGAGAAACAGCCCCAGGTAACCGGCAAGCATCGGTCAGTGTGCCGGGTACTCGGCCACCACCACATCCTGGCCGTCGCGGGTCAGGCCGATGACCTGATACGCCTCGCTGCGCCCTTCGACTTCCATGCCCGGCGAACCCATGGGCATGCCCGGTGCGGCGATTCCCAGCAGGTCGTCGCGCTTGCGCAGCGCCAGTACCTGCTCGGCGGGCACATGGCCCTCGACGAACTTGCCGTCGATCACGGCGGTGTGGCATGAGCCCAGGCGCGGCGCCACGCCAAGGCGTTGCTTGACGTCACTCATATTGGCTTCGACATGGTCATTGACCTTGAAGCCGTTGCTTTCCAGGTGGCTGATCCACTTCTTGCAGCAACCGCAGTTGGCGTCGCGGTGTACGTCGATGGGGATCAGGTCGGCGGCCTGGGCCAGTGTGGTGGTGAACAGGGCCGACAGCAGGGCCAGGCGCAGGGTGGTTTTCATCAAAAGGCTCGCAAGCAGGAAGTGGCGATTGGGATGGCGGCGATCATGACGACGTCATCGCAGGCAAGCCAGCGCCCACCGGCGAGCAACCTTCGCGGTAATGTTTCAAAATTATACGAAGGGCGGATTTTCCAGCCGATGCTTGAGTTGGTCCAGGGCAATCGCGGACAACTCGATCATGCGCTCATGCAAGGTGGCCAGCTGCAATTCGGTCTCATAGGTCAGCACGCGCTTGAACAGCGTGCCGCCGCGAAACGGCTGCAGGAAGTAGTGAATGGAGCCATCGACGGCGAGGGAGGTAAACACGGTCTTGAACTCGCCGGGGCGGCGGGCGACCTGTACGCGGTAACTCATGGGCACGCGCACGCCCAAGAGGTCGATCATTTCGGTAAAGCGCGTGCCGACGGGGAGTGAACCGGTGGTGCCGGTGTCGGCACTCAGGGATGTGGGGTGCCATTCGTGCCAGCGATCCGGCTGGGTCACATAGTCGTAGACGGCATCGATGGGGGCCTGGATAAAGCGTTCCTGACTGATCCGCTCCAAGCGGACTGACTGCTCTGCAGCGCGCATGGCACACCTCCTGTGTGGCTGTGAACTGTCAGAATAGTCCGACTCCCGCGCATTGCACGGGAGTATCCAGGCCATTTATCAGCTCACCTTGAAACGCCCCATCAAGGCAATCACGCGTCCATTGGCGTCCAGCAGGGTCTGCGTATTGGTTTGCGTGGCATGGCCGCTCTGCACCAGTTCCTCGACCATATGTCGGATCTGCACCATGCTGCGGTTGATCTCCTCGGTCACCGCGCTTTGCTGCTCGGCGGCCGTGGCGATCTGCGTGCTGAGGTTGTTGATATGGCTGACCGAGCCTGCCATCTCGTCCAGGCCGGTGTTGACCCGCGCGGTGGCATCTGCCGCCGATTGGCAGCTGGCCTGGGTGTTTTCCATGGCCGCCACCGACGAACTCACCCCGGTAGTCAGGCGCGCGAGCATCTCGTTGATCTGCGAGGTGCTGGCCTGGGTGCGCGCGGCCAGTGCTCGGACTTCGTCGGCAACCACGGCAAACCCCCGGCCTTGTTCGCCGGCCCGTGCCGCTTCGATTGCAGCGTTGAGCGCCAGCAGGTTGGTCTGGCCCGCAATCGCGCCGATCACGCCCAGGGTTTCGGTGATGCGCGCGGCGTCCTGGCGCATGTTCTCCACGGTGTGGGTGGCGCTGGCCACTTCGCCGATCAGGGCGCTGACACTGCTGGAGGCTTCGCCGACCACCACGCGGGAACGGTCGGCGTGTTCGTTGGCGCGTTGAGTGAACGAGGCGGTTTCTGCGGCGTTCTGCGCAACCGTGTCGGCGGTGGAACTCATCTCGGTGATGGCGGTGACGGTCTGGTCGGTCTCCGAGGCGTGGCGCACCAGGATCTGGTTGGTGTGCGCCGAGGTTTTCTGCAGTTGCTCAAGGCCCGACGACATGGCGCCGGTGGCCTGCGTGACCTCGCCGATCATGTTTTGCAGGTACACGATAAAGCGGTTGACCGAGTGGCCGATGGCGCCGAGTTCGTCTTCAGCGCGGATGGTGATGCGTCGCGTCAGGTCGGCGTCACCGGCGGACAACGCGTCAATATTGGCTTTCAGCGTGTTCATGCGTTGCACCAGTTGGCGGATCGCATAGGCCGCCAGCAGCACCAACAGCAGCACCATGGGGATTTGCACCAGGGCCAGGCTGCCGAGCACGTCGTCGCGCTGGGCGGTGATCAACGAGGTGGGCAGGGCGGTCGCCAGGAACCACGGCGTGCCTTCGATGGGGCGCATATAGAACGTGCTGGCCACGCCCTGATTGTCGAACTCGCTGCGCTGCAAGGCCTGGTCACGGTGGGCCAGGGCTTTGCTGACCTGGGCGGCAAATGCCGAGGTGCCGGTGAGTTCGCTGATGTTCTTCAACACCACCGGGCCACTGAGGCGCGTGCTGTTGCTGATGATCTTGCCGTCGCCTTCGACGATCAGCATCTGCCCGCCGATGTCTTTTTCCTTGCTGGCCACCAGCGCGTTGAAAAAGCCCAGGGTCACATCAATGGTGGCGACGCCATACGCCGCACCGTCCCGCTGGATCGCCATGGCGCAGTTGGTGCGCGGCTCCTGGCTGGCGTCGTCCTTGTAGGCGGCAGCCCAGGCACATTGGCCACGCGGCGCGGCGAGGCCGCCCTTGTACCAGCTCTGGTCGTAGTAATTGGGGGCAGGGTCGCTGTTCCAGAACGTGTTCACTACGAGCTTGCCCGACGCATCGCGGTGCCAGAACGTGCTGTGCTTGTTGCGCCCCGGCGTGCGCTGGTTGGGCAGCGGCCAGATGCCGCCGCCGAAGACTTTCAGCTCGCCGTACTGGTCCACCAGGCCGGGCAGGACCTTGTCGATGGCATCACTGTCGAGCAGCACAATAGTCTGGGTGATGCTGCGTTGCTGGGCCTGGACCTTGTTCAGTTCGCCCTGGATCTGCTCGGCCACTTCACTGATGCGGTTGAGCACCACCTGTTCTTCGGTGTACTGCAGCTTGGGCGCAACCAACTGGCCGATACCCACGACCGTCAAGACCAATAACACCAGGACGAACAGCACCAGAAACAGGGTGTAGCGAGTTTGGATGGAGCGTAGTGGGGGCATGGGATTCGTCCTTACGAAGCGTTTATTGTCGACGCGGCTTTTTGGAGCTTCGTAGGGCTATCGGCGTGGATGGGCGGAGCTTTAGGTACGATGGTGCTAAATAGCTGGGGTTGACCAGAGCGAGGCCGACTACCCGCCGCGCTCCGTGTAGGAACCGATATTGAGGCGCCGCTCTACGTCCCACGACCTTGATCGCTAGGTGACCATAAGACGGTCTTCCTCAAGGGTTTGCCCATCTCTTCATTCAGGGCGTTTTCGGTAAACGGTCTCGGATTGACAGTGCTCGGCGGTGTCGAGGGGTCATTGTCGAAATCAAAAGGTTCGGCATCGCTGGGCAGGCCAATGGCTTGACGTACTTCATTCCTGGCGAGACCCGATTCTCCCGGCGCTTCGCGGGTTTCCCCCGGCAGGAATGTACCGGTTGCGCCATTGTAGGCGGAGGCCACCTGAGCGAAGAGAGCGGTGGCGGGTACCCGTGTGTTGGTGCGGTCGGCGTTTTCGAGCGTAGCCGGCGAGTCAAAGTGAATGATGCCGCGATCGGCGCGGGCACCGGGCACGCCATTGGTGATCGTCCCGAAGGCCCCTTCGCCTGCGCTTTCGGACTCCTCAGGTGTCATGTTTTCCAGTCCAGTGCTGCCAAACAGGTATTCGTTACCGCCGTGGTTGATCGGCCGTATGCTGACCTTGGCGCCGTTTATTGCCGCAAGTTCATCCATTCGCTTGAGTGCCTGTTGCCCCGTGGGTGAACTGCGCAGAAATTCAAAGTCGTCGGCGACGCTCTGCTTGAATTCCTGTGCCTGGTCCTCGTTGACTTCTGGTGGGACGTCCACGCTGAAGCCGCGGTTGCCGGCATTGCTGGGTTTGACTTCGGTGAAAGCCGATCCTTGGGTGCGGTCGAAACTATCCCCGGCCTTGGCGTAGATGCGGTCATTGGGCTGGTTGTTCCAAATGCTGTCTTTGCCTTTGCCGGTGTAGAACGTCGTGCGTGCGTTCCCGACCAAGTTGTCATCGCCATTGCCACCATGTGCAACGGTGTGCCCGCTGCCGGAGAAGAGCACATCGTCGCCGTCGCCACCGTCCATGTAGGTTTGCTTGGTGGCGGGGCCAGAGCCCGCAATGAGCAGGTCATTGCCCTTGTTGCCGTACATCACGCCGTTGCCGCTGCCGCCGATGATCGTGTCGTCGCCCTCGCCGCCGGCGGCATAACCCAAGCCACTGCCCAACACCAGGGCATCGTTGCCACGCCCTCCGAACAGCCTGCTGCGACCGCCGCCAGCCTGGATGCGATCGTCACCATCACCGCCTTCCACTCTTGTACGAAGCTTGACGTCATCGTCGATGATGACCGTGTCGTCGCCGCCGTGGGTATCGATCGCCAGCTCCTGCTCGCGGTCTTCCTTGCTTTTGACGTCGAATACATGCGGTTTATCGTTGATTGTGATCTGCATCTTGTCATTCGGTAAATTGCGCACATGGACCCGGTCAGCGCGATCACCGGTTTCTACGTGCAGGAAATTGTTCAGGATCTGCGGCTTTTTCGGGTCACTGGGGTCCCAGTCGATTGACCGGCTGATTTTGGTGCCACCTTCGTCAAACAGCACCTGTGTCCGGCGGTTAACCATGTCTGGCTTGAGGTCGGTCGGTGGGGTGTAGGGCGAGGTGGCTGTCTCGGGAGGCTTGGGTAGCTGGGCGTAAGGCTGGGTGGCCGAGGGGTTGGATGGCGTGGATATCATGACAGGTCCTTTTTATCGACTCTTGAGGCGCGCCTGATGAAGCATCAGGGCTGCTCTTACGTGGCATCGCGCCTGCAAACGTTCCTCTCGCCCGCGGCCTATAGAGTGCCAAACGTTTCGTCGTGGGGGCGCCTCCCTCCAGGCGCCCCGTGGGTTTGGCGGTCAGATATCCAGCATCGCCATTACCGCCTCGGGATAACGCAGGCCGGCGGTGGCATCGGCCGGGAAGATCGCCTCCAGCGCGGCCAGCTCGCGGGTGCTGAGGGTCAGCGAGACGGCGGCGACGTTTTCTTCCAGGTACTTGCGCTGCTTGGTGCCGGGGATCGGCAGAATGAATTCGCCCTGTGCCAACACCCACGCCAGTGCCAGTTGCCCGGCCGTTACGCCTTTTTCGGCAGCGAGTGCCTGGACCTGTTGGACCAGCAGCAGGTTTTTCGCAAAGTTGTCGCCCTGGAAGCGCGGGCTGAAACGGCGGTAATCATCGGCAGCGAAATCATCCGGGCTTTTCAGCGCGCCGGTGAGAAACCCCCGGCCTAATGGACTGTACGGCACAAAGGCGATGCCCAGGCGTTGGCAGGCAGCCAGGCAGCCGTTGAGTTCCTGGTCGCGGCTCCACAGTGAATACTCGCTTTGCAGGGCGCTGATGGGGTGCACGCGATGGGCGCGCTCCAGTGTGACGGCAGACGCTTCGCTCAGCCCCAGGTAACGCACCTTGCCCTGTGTGACCAGATCGGCCATGGCGCCGACGGTTTCTTCGATGGCCACGTCGGGGTCGATACGGTGCTGGTAGTACAAATCCAGGGTGTCGATGCCCAGCCGTTGCAGGGTGCCGTCGATAGCATTGCGAATGTATTCGGGCCGGCCATTGACCCCGCGCACTGCCGGATTCGCCGGGTCACGGACGATGCCGAACTTGCTCGCCAGGAACACCTGGTCGCGCTTGCCGGCGATGGCTTTGCCGATCAGTGCCTCATTGGTGTGCGGGCCGTAGATGTCGGCGGTATCGAGGAAGTTGATTCCCAGTTCCAGCGCGCGATGCAACGTCGCGACGGCCTCCTGGGTATCACTGCCGGTGGTGTAGAAATCCGTCATGCCCATGCAGCCGAGGCCGATGGCGGAGACGTGCGGGCCGTTTTTACCGAGTTGACGAGTGTGCATGGGTCCAGCTCCTGGGTGGGGAAGGGCTCCATTGTCATCCTCGACAAAACCTTGATAAACCGGCTAAAAGCACTATCACTATTCGTAATTTCTAAATAATCAGCCAGGAGCCGGCCCGTGGACCGTTTTAATGCGATGCGTGTGTTCACCCGGATCGTCGAATTGGGCGGGTTTGCCAAGGCGGCCGACAGCCTGCAATTGCCGCGCGCCTCGGTGACCATCCTGATCAAGCAGCTGGAAGCGCACCTCGGCGTCCAATTGCTGCAACGCACCACACGCCAGGTCAGCCCGACCCTGGACGGTGCGGCGTACTACCAGCGCTGCGTGCAATTGCTTGCCGACCTTGAGGAAACCGAGGCAGTGTTTTCCACGCGCCGGCAGAACCCGCGCGGCACCTTGAGCGTTGATATGCCCTCGGGTATCGGCCGCTTTCTGGTCATTCCCGCCTTGCCGACATTTACTGCTCGATACCCGCACATTGATTTGGAAATTGGCCTCAACGACCGCCCGGTGGACCTGATCCGCGAGGCCGTGGATTGCGTGTTGCGCGGTGGCCTGGCCTTGGACGAATCGCTGGTGGCGAGGCCGTTGGCAATGATGGATCAAATCACCTTGGCGAGCCCCGGTTATCTGGCGCGCAAGGGCGTGCCGGCAAGTCTTGATGACCTGGCCGGGCACCACATGGTCGAGTACGTTTCCAGTGCCAGCGGCAAACGCTTTGGCCTGGAGTTTCAATTCGGCGCTGAACTGCGTGCGGTCAACCTGCCCAAGGTGGTTGCGGTCAACAGTGCCGACGGCTACTTCTGTGCCTGTGAAGCGGGCTACGGGTTGATCCAGGCGCCGTACTACCACGCGATGCAGCGCCTGGCGCAGGGCAGCCTGGTGGAAGTGCTGGGGCAGCTTGCAGTGCCGAAAATGGCGCTCACGGCACTGTACCCGCCACACCGGCAGCTGTCGCAGCGGGTGCGGGTATTTGTCGATTGGCTGGTGGAGTTATGCGCCCAACCCGGCACCGGGCTGCAACGTCAGCGTCTCAGGTGAGGTAGGTTTTGCGCTCTGGAAGACCCATTTCGCGCCTCATGCCATTCTCCGTGAAATGCTCGGGGTTGATGCGGGTGGGCGGGGTGGATGGATCGTTATCGAAATCGAAAGGCGACGCGCTGCTCGGCAAACCGACGACCTGGAACTCAGTGTTCCTGATAGGAATTGAAATGTCAGGGCGTGCTGGCGGGTGCTCTATGGTTGTGCCTGGCAGGTTTGTTCCCGTCGCACCGTTGTAGGAATGCCCCACTTCATGAACCAGCCCGATGAGTGGAAATCCAAAGGTGCGTCCATCCGGTGCGACCGTAGTGCTTGTGTCGTAAGCGATCACCCCCTTATTGGCGCGCGAGCCAGGTTTATTGTCGGTGATCTTGCCCCTTTTAGGGTCATCACCGTCTAAACGGCGACCGTTTTCCCAAGCCTTATCCAGTTCCAAACTCCCGAAATTGTAAGCGTTGCCTCTGTCTGTTTGTTCCTCGATAGTGACTTTTCCCCCTGCCACGGCGGCTTCCCTGTCCATATCCGTGAGCATCTTTTGCCCAGTGGGAGAGCCGCGCAGAAACTCGAGATCATCCTCTACGCGTTGTTTGAATTGTGGCGTGCCTACGACCCCAAATCCCGCACCGCCAGCAGTGCTGGGTTGCACCGGGGTCAATGTTGAGCCTTGCGACCGGTCGTACACATCGCCGGTCTTGGCATATATATGATCGCCTTGCTGGTTGTTCCAGACTCGATCCTGACCTTTACCGGTGTAGAACGTCGTTCGATCGTGCCCGACCAAATCGTCGTCACCTTTGCCACCATGGAGTACCGTATGCCCATTACCGGCGTACAGCCGGTCGTTGCCTGCTCCCCCATCCAGATAGCTCTGTTTTGTGGCGGGGCCGGCGCCCGCATACAGCCGATCATCCCCGTTGTTTCCGTACATGGCTGAATTGCCGGGGCCGCCGATGATGGTATCGTCGCCGTCGTTGCCTTCGGCATAGCCTGCATGCGAGCGCAGCTTAAGCGTGTCGTTGCCCGGCCCGCCCAGAAGCCGAGTGATGCCACCGCCGCCAGTGAGCGTGTCATCCCCTTTGCCCCCTTCAATCGTCAGCGGGTTTTTCACGTCTTCACTGACGGTTACCTGATCGTTTCCGCCGTGGGTTTTGATCAGCAAATGCAGGGGCTTCCCGTCTCGGTCCTTGTCATCGAGCGCGTATGACTTTCCATTGATCTGGACCTTGAGACGGCCATCAGGGTTTTTGCCGACATGGACCGCGTCGGCAGCGTTGCCCGTTTCCATCACCAGTGTGAGTTGCTTTAACTCCGGCGGTCTGCTCAGGAAGTCCCACTTGGCCTGCCGTGAAATCTTTGAGTAATCGTCGTTGTGTAAAACCTCGGTCTTGGTTTGCATCGGGCCCTTGCTCGGGTCCAAACGCGGCTGGACGTAGATGGAATCCTCGGACGCTGAATGTTTTGCATCGCGCAGCGGATCATGATTTTGGCGGCTTGTCGGAGGTGCTGCGGGGCTGATCATGGGTGAGAAGTTCCACTGTTTGCCGAAGATGTACTCCTTGTGTGAGAGCGCCGGAAAAACAGTTCCATATTTTCTTACAGCTTGATTGGCGTAAAACTACACACTTGCATTTTATTTCGACGCCAAACCCTTGCGGTAAGCGCCGGGCTGCTGCCCGGTGACCTTATGAAACGCGCGCGTAAACGCCGCCACTGATTGATACCCCACCGCCAGCGCTACATCGGCCACGGTCTGGTCCTGCTTGAACAGTTGGCAGGCATGGCGCACGCGCATCATCAGCAATACTTGCCCTGGCGATTGCCCGCACAGTTCATTGAACCGCTTGAAAAACGCCGAGCGCGACAGCCCGGTGCAGGCGGCCATGCTTTCCAGGCTCCAGGGTTGCTCGGGGTGGGCGATCAATTGCTCGAGCAAATGCGCAAATGTCGGCTGCCGGGCCAGCGCGGCAAGGCCGCCAAGTTCGGTGTTATCCAACACCTGTTGGCGCAGCACATACAGGAACAGCAGATGGCAGAGGCGTTCCAGCAAGGCGGAAGAGGGCGGAGTGCGTGCGCATTCTTGCAGGATCAGGTCGAACAGGTTGCGTGCAGCCGTGAGTGACGGATCGCCGGCTCGCAGCACGATCCAGGCGGGCAGGGTGTCGACAATCATCGCCGACAGGCCGGACTGGAAATGGAAGAACCCGCAGACCAAGCCCACGCCGTCGGTGGCGCTGCTGTCCAGCGGCTCCATTGGGCGACGCGGGCATTCCTGCGCGCCCGCCGCCGTGGCTTCACCCGACAGTCGATACTCAAGGTCACGCAGCAGGAACACCGCGTCGCCGTTGTCCAGCGCCACCGGGGTGGGCTCGCCATCGATGTGCAACCAGCACTGACCCTGCACGATCAGGTGGAAACTGGCCCGGGCCAGGCCGTGGGTACTGGCGTGCCAGTCGCCGCAATAACGCCCGACGTGGAACAAGCTGGTGTTGAGTTCGAGGCTGTCTAATAACCAATCGACAAGTGCACTGGACGAATTCATCTAATGGAAAGACTCAAGAGCAAGTAATCGCTACTTTAGCCTATTGAGGGGTTTTTTTATAACCAACAGACTGGTTACACCAACCCCCCAGGAGACCACTCCATGTCCCGTGTACCGCTGCTCACCCCCGAAACCGCCCCGGATGCGGCCAAACCCTTCCTCGAAAACGCGCTGAAAGGCTCGGGGTTTATTCCTAATCTGCTGGCGGTGCTGGCCAATGCTCCGGCGGCGCTGGAAACCTACATCACCGTCTCCGGCCTGAACGCCAAGACCGAACTAAGCCTGGCTGATCGTGAAGTGGTGCAATTGATTACCGCGACGACCCATGGCTGCGACTTCTGCGTTGCCGGTCACACCGCCGTGGCGCGCAACAAAGCCAAGCTGCCGGAGGCGGTGATCGAGGCGCTGCGCCAGCGTGGCGAATTACCCAATGCGCGGTATGAGACACTCGCCGCCTTCACCCGTGAAGTGATCGCCACCCGCGGCGATGTCAGCGATGCCGGTTATGACGCGTTCCGTGCGGCAGGCTACTCCGAAGGCCAGGCCCTGGAAGTTATTTTGGGCGTCAGCCTGGCAACCCTGTGCAACTTCGCTAACGTGTTTGCCCGTACCCCGCTGAACCCGGAGCTGGCGCAATACCGTTGGGAAAAACCGGCCAGCTGAAGTGGCGATGGTCCCTCTGCGTTAACAAGGAGAAACATGAATGCTTGACCCTATCTTGAGCCGTTGGCTCGATGTTCAAGCGCAGGCCCTGGATGTGGGCAGTTGCGATCCACAGGAAGTGCTGCCACGGCTGGCAGAAGCCAATGTATTGCGTATCGGTGTGCCCACGGCACTCGGCGGGCTGGGCGGTGATGTGGCCGGCGCCGTCGAGGCCATCGCCAATGTCGCCAGCCATTCGCTGGCGGCGGCTTTCGTGTGCTGGGGCCAGCGTTCGTTTATCGAGTATTTGCTGCAAAGCCCAAATGCGCGGCTGCGCGAGCAACTGCTGCCGGACCTGCTCAGCGGCAAGCTGGCGGGGGCGACCGGGTTGTCGAATGCGATGAAGTTTTTGTCGGGCATCGAGACGTTGCAGATCAGCGCCGAGCCCAACGACCACGGCTGGACCCTCAACGGTCGCCTGCACTGGGTGACCAACCTGCGCAAGAACGGCTTTGTTGCCGCTGCGGCGATTGAACATGCCGGCGGTGGCGCACCGTTTATCCTGGCGATTCCGGATTCGGTGGCCGGCTTGCAGCGCTCGCGCGACCTGGAGCTGCTCGGCCTGCAATCGAGCAACACCGCGGCGTTGGGCCTGGAAGGCGTGGAGCTGAGCCGCGACTGGTTGCTGCATGACGATGCGCGCAAGTTTCTGCCAGCGGTACGCCCGGCGTTCCTTGGCCTGCAGTGCGGCATGTCGATCGGCCTGGCGCGGCGCTCACTGGCCGAAGTCGCCAACCATCTGGGGGCCAGCCGTACGGTGTTGCGTGAAGAACTCGAGACATTGCGCGTGACCCTCGATCATTTAGTCAGCGAGTTGAAGAGCGGCCTGTTGGCCGGGCGCTTTGCCGCCGAGCCGGTGCCGTTGTTCAAGCTGCGCATCGCCTTGGCCGAAACCGCCGCCAGCGCTGTGCAGCTGGAGTTGCAGGCCAGCGGTGGAAAGGCCTATCTCACCGCGCATGGCAGTGGGTTTGCGCGACGCTGGCGTGAGTCGGCTTTCGTGCCGATCGTCACGCCAAGCCTGGTGCAATTGCGCACCGAGTTGCAGCGTCAGGCCAACCTATGAGCCCGGCGGTATTGACGGCCCAGGGGATTTGCCTGGGGTACGCGAGTGGCCCGGTATTGCAGGGATTCGACCTGCAGTTGCAGCCTGGCGAAGTAGTGTCGATCCTGGGTCCCAGTGGTGTTGGCAAGTCCAGCCTGTTGCGTGTGCTGGCCGGTTTGCAAACGCCTCAAGGCGGCAGCGTACGTGTGCTCGGTGAACCATTGAACGGCCCGCATCCACGCGTCGCGGTGGCGTTCCAGGACCCCAGCCTGTTGCCTTGGCTGAGCCTGGAAAAGAACGTCGCCTTCGGCCTGGATTTCGCTCGCCAGCCGCACCTCAGCCCTGAAGAGCGCCGCCACCGCGTCGACCACGCCATCGCAGCGGTAGGCCTGGAGCACGCGCGCCAGCAGTTTCCGGCGCAGTTGTCCGGTGGCATGGCGCAGCGCACGGCGTTGGCGCGCTGCCTGGCTCGCCAGCCGCAGGTATTGCTGCTGGATGAGCCATTCGGCGCCCTTGACGAGGTTACCCGCGCGGACATGCAGCACCTGTTGCTCAAGGTCAATCGCGAGCAAGGCGCGGCGGCGGTGCTGATCACCCATGACATTGATGAAGCGCTGTTGCTGTCCGACCGCATCCTGCTACTGGGCAACCGCCCGGCGCGGACGCTGGGCGAATGGCTGATCGACCTGCCGCAGCCGCGTGAAGAACAGGTGGAAGCCATCGGCACGCTGCGCATCGAGATTCTCAAAACCCTACGGCAGGCGAGCCGCCCCCAACCCAACCCCCTTGACCTGCCGGAGCCCTGCCATGTGCCTGGATGACCTGACTCACTCGCGCCGTGATTTTCTCAAACTGTCCGCCGTACTCAGCGCCGCCGGCGCGTTGCCCCTGTTGAGCAGCCTGCAGGCGCGCGCCGCCAGCGAGCCGGATGCGCCGGTACGCATCGGCTACTTGCCGATCACCGACGCCACGCCGTTGCTGGTGGCCCACAACAATGGCCTGTTCGAAGCCGAAGGCATCAAGGCCGAACGCCCGGTGCTGCTGCGCAGTTGGGCGCAGGTGATCGAGGCGTTTATCTCGGGCCAGGTCAACGTGATCCACCTGTTGTCCCCCATGACCGTGTGGGCGCGCTATGGCAGCAAGGTGCCGGCCAAAGTGGTGGCGTGGAACCACGTCGGCGGTTCCGGCCTGACCGTGTCACCGGGCATTACTGAGGTGAAGCAACTGGGTGGCAAGTCGGTAGCGATTCCGTTCTGGTATTCGATCCATAACGTGGTGGTGCAGCAGCTGTTTCGCGACAACGGCCTGACCCCGGTCGCCCGTGCGGCCGGCAGTGCGATTGCCGCGAGCGAGGTCAACCTGATCGTGCTGCCGCCATCGGACATGCCGCCGGCCCTGGCCAGCAAGCGCATCGATGGCTACATCGTCGCCGAGCCGTTCAACGCCTTGGCGGAGAACCTCAAGGTCGGTCGTGTGCAGCGCTTTACCGGTGACGTGTGGCGCAACCATGCGTGCTGCGTGGTGTTCATGCATGAACATGACCTGACCAACCGCCCTGAATGGTCGCAGAAGGTGGTGAACGCTATCGTCAAGGCCCAGGTCTGGACCCGCGACAACCGCGAGGAGGCGGTGAAACTGCTGTCCAAGGACGGCCCGAACCGCTACACGCCGCATGCCGAACCGGTGCTCAGCAAGGTGCTCGCCCCGGCGGCCGGCGACCGCGCGGCCTACCTGGCCGATGGCGCTATCCAGCACGCCAATTGGGATGAGCACCGCATCGACTTCCAGCCCTATCCGTTCCCCAGCTACACCGAGGAACTGGTGCGGCGCTTGAAAGACACGCTGATCGAGGGCGACAAGAAATTCCTCGCTGACCTCGACCCGGCCTTCGTGGCCAAGGATCTGGTGGACGACCGCTTCGTGCGCAACGCCATCGAGGCGGTGGGCGGCATGAAGACCTTTGGCTTGCCGGACGGCTTTGAGCGGACCGAGGAGATTGGCGTTTGAACAACCGCAGAGTCCCGGGCTGGTTGCTCGGGTTGAGTGGCCTGGCCGGTTTGCTGGTGCTCTGGTGGCTGGGGGTGAAGGTACTGGGCGACGCGGACGGCCTGTCCGCGCGCTTTTCGCTGGCGGCGACGTTCAGCAGCCTGTGGGAATTGCTCGGGCGGGGTGAGCTGTATCTGCACATCGCCGTCAGCCTCAAGCGCATTTTTGTCGGGCTGTTCCTGGCCTTGCTGGTGGGGGTGCCACTCGGGCTGCTGGTGGGCAGTTCACGCAACCTGGAGGCGGCGACCACGCCCGCGTTCCAGTTTCTGCGGATGATCTCGCCGTTGTCCTGGATGCCCATCGTGGTGATGCTGATGGGGGTAGGGGACCCGCCGATCTACTTCCTGCTGGCCTTTGCCGCTGTGTGGCCGATCATGCTCAATACCGCAGCCGGTGTGCGTCAGTTGGATCCGCGCTGGTTGCAATTGAGCCAGAGCCTGAGCGCCACGCGCTGGGAAACCTTGCGCCGCGTGGTCATCCCCGGGGTGGTCGGGCATGTGCTGACCGGCGTGCGCCTGGCCATCGGGATCCTGTGGATCGTGCTGGTGCCGTGCGAAATGCTCGGGGTCAGTGCGGGGCTGGGGTATTACATCCTGGATACGCGTGATCGGTTGGCTTATTCGGAACTGATGGCGATGGTGCTGTTGATCGGGGTGTTGGGGTTCGCGCTGGACGCGCTTGCACGCGGGCTGCATCAGCGATGGGTGCATGCGGGCTGACAGGCCCTGAAACGAAAGCCCGGCATTTCGCCGGGCTTTCGTGGGTCGGTTCATCGACCCGCTTACGCCGCCACTGAATTCCTGGGTGGCGCTTTTTCCTGTTTGAAGATGTGCAGGTCACCAGGCAGATCATCCGGTTTCAGACGCTGGGCTGGATCAGGCACGTGATTGGTTTTCCTGAGCCCGAGGCTTGGCCCCGGATCGGTCCTTTTAAACACCCCGACACCAATGCTGCCCGTCAACTCTGCCACGCCCGGGATACCTTGGCTGGTTTTCATGTGGGCGTTGCCCACCAAGGCAATCCATTTTTCGCCCGCGGAGTTTTGCCGGATGGTCTGCGCGGCGTAGTAGTTGAATTCCTTTAGCCTTGGCACAAAGTCCTCGGCCTTCATCGCTTGCTTGTACAGCTCGCGTTCATCCTTGTGCCGGGTCAAGTAACAATGGTCCAGCGGCACGACTTCTATGCCTGCATCGGAAAACTTTTTAACCAGTTGATTGAAAGAGGGAAACCGTGGGGTTATGCCATCCCCAAGGTAGCCGATGCCGTCGTCGACGAGCTTCATCTGTGCGTCATAAAACGTGGCTTCCATATACAGCTTCTTCACGCCTTTTTGCTTGAAGGTGTCCACGTTGTCGAACAGTGTCTGGAAGCTCGCCAGGTCTTTGTGAACGTCACCAAAGACCACCCCATCTGCCGCGTCCAGCGATTTTTCGATCAGTTGTGAAGGTGTGACGCTTTTGGGGATCTCGGGAATGGTCGGGCGCGCTGGCAGTTCGCCAGAGGCCATGCGTTGGTAGAAGGCGTCCATTTCCCGACCAAACTTTTCGCGGGTTGCGGCTTTTCTGCTGGGGGTGAAATGGGCGTCATTGCGCGCACCGTTGATGCTCGTTACGTACTCTGCGTCAGGCAAGTGGTCGGTTTTGGGCGCGGTGGGGACGTGACGGCCCTGCCGGTCGATGGGGTTATAACGGGCGTTACCTGGCCGTCCTATGGCGCCCTCCATCCTCGGCGAGGGCGGCATCATTGCATCCAGAGGGTTGAAGTCGTCCAACGGGGTGCCGTAAGGCCTCATCTGGACCGGATCGTAGGCATAGCGTTGGCCATTCGCCAGGATGGTGTCGGCCTCGTAGGTCTGGCCTCCGTACTTGAACGAACCGTACGTCAGGGGCCCATGTTCGCGACTCATCGCATTGGCCAGGTTCAAGGAGTCTGTCGCGCCCTTGATCTTGTCCACACCCTTGCCGATCAGCTTGGCGCCACCTTCCACCAGGTCGCCGAGCCCACCCAGCGGGTTGAGTTCACTGATGACGGTGGTACCGAGGATTTTCGCGACCTTCAAGGCCTTGCTCGCCGCGCCGGCAGCTTTAGCGCCGACCTTGGCAACCTTCCCCGCGCCGGCGGTGACAAACCCGAAGATATCCATGCCCAGGTCGATTGCGCCGTCCAGGTGGTTACCGTTTTGAAAGTTGACGATCGCCGACCTGAGGGGAATCAGGTCGAGAAAAAAATCCGCCAGTTTCCCCTCGGTTTCCATTTGCTTGTCGAACGTCGTGGTGCCCTTGGCCTGCTTGACCACATCGTTGTTATCAATATCCAGGTGTTCGACAAAAGCATCGGCAATGGCCTGGGTTCGCGTGCTTGCAAAGCTGTTGGGGGTGGCGCGTGGCTCGCTCGCTTGACCGCCTGAAGCCAGGGCTGCGGCAACGGTATCGGAGGGTTTGAACGACTCTATCGGAAAGACACGGTTGGCTTCGCGCTCGCGCTCTTGAGTCAGGACGGTGTTCGGCACCGCGGTGATGGAACCCCGTTTAAAGTCGATCTCATAGACCTTTTCGCCGTCTACCCCCGTGGTTTTGACCAGCAGCGCCTGGTTTTTTTCTGCGAGGGTTCGATCGGTAAAGCCCAGGCCCAACTGGTAAGTATGATTTTGAAAGAACTCAAGCTTGCCGTATTCGAATTGTTCCCTGTCAGGCAGAGGAAGCTGGGCAATCATTTGTTTGACGGCCGTCTTGAGGCCTTGTTTGCGCTGGTCGATGGCTGCGGTGAATTGAGTGTCGAACTCGGTTTTCACCTCCAGATTGAGGGACTTGCCTCGTGTCGCCTCAACGATCCGATCATCGGTGGACTCCCATTCATACTGGTGCAGGCCGCTCATGGCGATATCCAGCAGCGAATGCGGGCCGGCGGGCGCGCGATTGGGGTCGTAGAGCGGCTGGGCGTGAGGCTGCACGGTCTGCTTGACCGTCAGGAGCTTCTCTTCAAAAGGTACGTTCTCGCCAAACCTTTCTTTCAGCTTGGCCAGCGCGATTTCCTTGCGGCTGGGAATAGGGGCCTCAATCTGGCTGCTGGCGTCGACGCGCATGCGTGCCTGCTGATTGAAGGCACTCCTGACCTTCTCAACGTCGGTGGTGTTGTAACGGTCAGCCTCTGTTTCAGAAAGCACGCCGTTGACCACCCCCCAGACCCGCAGCGCAGCGGTCTGTGCCTGTTGGGTCATGGCAAGGTTTTGCAGGCCGGCATTCTCGGCCTCCAGCATGACTTGGGCAAAGGTCATATTGGGCACCTTACCAGGTGCCTGGTGTTCTATCGTGGCCGCAGCGATCGACAGGCTGACCCAGGCAGGGCTGCCATAGGTGACATTGGCGGGAATATCTTTGATCAGCAGTTCAGGGGCTGTCCTGGCCAGTAGCAGGTAAGCACCGACCTTGGCCATTCCAGATGTGGTGTAGCGTTTGGTCTCCAAATGCTTGCTGAGGTTGTCCACTATCGTGGAAGCGGGTTTGCCCCAATGCCTTTGCTGGACCAGATCGAAGCCAGCAACCTTGGTTTTATTGGGCTCAGCAATCGATGTCGGGTCCAGAAACAAATTCATCGCCGCCAACGTGTAGTCGTTTACGCTGGTATCGGTGGCAATCCCGTTCAATTGAGTCTGCAAGGCGTGACCCAACCCTTGCGCACGCGCGGTGCCAAGGAGTGCTTCCAGTGCCTTTGCCGGGTCCTTCAGGGCCTCGGCAGACAGTGGCTGGTTGCTGTTCAAATACTCCAGAAGCCCCTGGCTTGTCACCATCGGTGGGGGATTCGGATGCTCTGTCACATAGAGCCGCGCGTTTTCCATCAGCGAGCGCTGCGCCTGGCTACTCAACGGCACTGGCCAGGACAGCGCGCCACCAAAGTTGCCCAGTGGGTGTTCCATGGAGCGGTCGAGCACCGCGTCGGCCAGCGCGGTCAGGGAAAAATGGCTGTTGGGCATCTTCAACCCGTAGTCGGTGATGAAGTCTTCAAGCGTCGATGCGGTGTCTACTTGCGAGGCGTAGGTTGAGGCCGGATGAATATCCATGAGAGCGGTCGTCAGCGCGGAGATGATGGCCTGGGGCGTGGTGTTCACACCCAGGCGGGCGGCTATCTCGTTGAGCTTTTGCCCCAGGGTCCGCAGGTTCTGGTTGTCCGCCAGGGACCGTGACAGCCCGGTATGGCTGGTGTCGGTGGGTGAGCGCCGCTGGCGCCCTGTAGGTGTCTGGTCGGCGTCCTCTGAAGGCTGAGGTGTCGGTGCAGGGCTGACGAATAATGCGGGTGTCGCAGCGGGAGTGGGAAGCGGGAGAGTTTCAGCGCTGGGCTGGTGGGGAGGTGTATAGGCAGATATTGACATCGGTGGGTACCTTTTTGACTTGCCAAGAAAAGCGCCTGTCATTAGGAGGTTCCCTGTTCCTCAGGCGCCTCTTTGGGTGTGGAAAACACCCGCCGAGGTTCCTCCTGAGGGGACTGCTGTGTGTAAGACCGAGTGTCGGTGAATCAGAGAATTTTCTGATACCGCTCAGGCGTCAGCGGTGGTAGTACCCCGGCCCGCCTTCTGAATAGCGATGGTCGTGCCAGCCGCCTCCGTGCGGGAAAAAGAAGCAGCCGCTCATGCTCAACATGACCAGCAAGGGGATCAGCAGTGCGATACGACGAAGCATGTCCAAGTCCTCCGGGGGCTTACAGGATCAATCAGGCGTCAGACAAGCCAAAGCTTTTCATCGCCTGTAACATAGGACCCTGCCGACCCGCGTCCATCCCCGTTGCCGGGTATGTACTTGGCATGTTCGGCGATACAAAGTGGATACATTTTTTCAGGTTCAGGAACCCGTCATGACCCAAAAGCAACGTTTGAAATACTCGATTCTGATCGCCCTGGCGGTACTGGCGACGATGTTTGGCCTGTCCTATCTGCAGAACATCGGGGCGATCAGTGAGAAGACGTTCCAGACCATCGCCATTGCCGTTGCAGTGGTCGTGGTGGTGATCAACGGCATCATGCGCCGCAAGGTCAAGCTCTAAGCCTGCGACGCAACGTCAGGCGCGACCTTCGAGTACCTTCGCAGCCTCTTCATGGAGGCTGTAGCTTTTATCTGCATTGAGGGTGATCACGCCCTCGCTGCACAGGCGCTTGAGCACCTCGCGCACACTCAGAAACGACAGCGGGATGCCCAGTTCGAGCAAATGGCTGTGCACGCCGCGCACGCCCAGCGTGCGCTGGTTGTCGGCGGCGGTGAGCAGGGCGTCGATGACCTTCAGCCGAATCAGGCTGGTGCGCAAACCGAAACACTTGAGCAAATGGCGAATACGCTGGTTGCCTTGCTGTTCGGGCGCTTTGCCGAACGTCTGTGCGCCGCTGCCGTAATGGGCGTCGGCTGCCGGTGAATGTCCGTCCGTGGGCACTTGCGGGTTGTACATGCAAAACTCCTTATCAGAGCCTGATCAGGAAAATGATGGCGCTCTTAGTTAATAAGACGTACGAGCGAGCAAAATCATGAAGTTTCGGATGTAGAAATTTTGTCGGTATCGGTTTTGTCACAGTCGCGCCGCCTTAAATAAACCTCGGCGCGCGCTAAATTGTCCGCGGCTTTTTGCGTCCTTACGGTGGGGTAGCTACCCCTGGTGAGGGTGTTCAATTTGACTGTGGAGTCTGCGTGATTATTTCCAACGGGTTGTCCAGGGTGTGCGTGGCGGGGCTGTTGCTGGGGTTGAGCCTGGCCGCATCGGCGCGGGAACAGTCGACACAAGCGTCGGCGGATATTCGGCGGACCAGTTTCGGCGTGCCACATATTCGTGCCAGCGACGAGCGCGGCCTGGGCTTGGGCATTGGTTACGCGTATGCCCAGGACAACCTGTGCCTGCTGGCCAATGAGGTGGTGACGGTGAATGGCCAGCGCGCCAAATTCTTCGGTCCCGAGCAGTCGACCCTGGAGGAACGCAACAACCTGGCCAGTGACGTGTTTTTCACCTGGCTGAACACACCGCAGGCCGTCGCCGCGTTCTGGAACGCGCAAAGCCCGCAGATCCGCCAGCGCATGGAAGGCTACGTCGCCGGCTACAACCGATACCTGAAAGAGCAGGGCGCTCCCGCGCAGTGCCAGGCGGCATGGGTGCGGCCGCTGGAGGTTGGCGACCTGGTGAAGCTGACACGCAGGTTGTTGGTTGAAGGCGGTGTCGGCCAGTTTGCCGAAGCCCTGGTAGGCGCGGCACCGCCTCAGGCAACCGCCAGCATGCGGCCGACTGCCAAGGCCTTTGCACTGGCAGACGCCCAGCAACAGCGCTTTAGCCTGGATCGCGGCAGTAACGCGGTCGCGGTCGGCCGAGAGCGTTCGTTCAATGGCCGTGGGATGTTGCTGGCCAACCCGCATTTCCCGTGGGTGGGTGGCATGCGTTTCTACGAAATGCACCTGACCATCCCCGGCCAGCTCGATGTGATGGGCGCCGCATTGCCCGGCCTGCCGGTGATCAATATCGGTTTCAACCAGCATGTGGCGTGGACCCATACGGTGGATACCTCCAAGCACTTCACGCTGTATCGCCTGACGCTGGATCCCAACGACGCCACGCGCTACCTGCTCGACGGCAAATCCATTGCCCTGGAGAAAACCACGGTGACCGTGCAGGTCAAACAGCCGGACGGCAGCATTCAACCCGTGGTGCATCCGGTCTACAGCTCGCAGTTCGGCCCGGTGGTGCAATGGCCGGGCAAGCTCGATTGGGACAACCACTACGCCTTTAGCCTGCGCGATGCCAACTTGGGCAACGACCGCGTGCTGCAGCAGTGGTACGCGATGAACCAGGCCAGCGACCTCAAGGCCCTGCAAACCTCGGTGCACACGCTGCAAGGCATTCCATGGGTCAACACCGTGGCCGCCGATGACCAGGGCCAAAGCCTGTACATGAACCTGTCGGTGGTGCCCAACGTCAGTGCGGCGAAATTGGCGCAGTGCAGCGACCCGCGTGCCGGCCTGCAGATGATCATGCTCGACGGCGCCCACAGCGCCTGCGCCTGGGATGTGGACCCGCGCGCGGCCCAGGCCGGCATCTTCGCCGCCGACCAATTGCCACAACTTGCGCGCACCGACTACGTGCAGCACTCCAACGACTCGGCCTGGATGGCCAACCCCAAGGCGCCGCTGACCGGCTTCTCACCGGTGATCAGCCAGGACCACATCGGCCTTGGCCCGCGTGCGCGTTTTGCCCTGCAGCGGCTGCAGTCCCTGGAGAAGCAACCGATCCGCGTTGCCGACTTGCAGAACATGGTCATGGACAATGAGGTCTACCTCGCCGGCCAGGTCATGCCTGACCTGCTCGAGTTCTGCGCCAAGCAACTCGGTGCCGACGCCACCACGTTGCAACCGCTGTGCAGCCGCCTGAGCACCTGGGACCGGCACGCCAACCTCGACAGCGGCCTGGGCCTGGTGCACTTCATCGATCTGGTCGAACACCTGCAGCAAATCCCCGACGCCTGGCGCGTGCCCTTCGACCCGACCCAGCCGCTGACCACACCACGCGGCCTGGCCATCGACCGCGCGCCTGTTGCCCAAGCCCTGCGCGAAGCCATGCTGGCTTCCAGCGCAGCGGTCGCCAAACTCGGCCTGGGTGCCGACAGCCGATGGGGCGATATCCAGGTGTCCGGCCAGACCCCGGTGCATGGCGGTCCGCAGGAATTGGGGATCTACAACGCCATGCAAACCGTGCCTCGCGCCGACGGCAAGCGCGAAGTGGTCAGCGGCAGCAGCTACCTGCAAATCGTCACCTTCGACGACCAGGGCCCCCATGCACAGGGCGTGCTGGCATTCTCTCTGTCGAGCAACCCCGCGTCCGCGCATTCCAAAGACCAGACACAGTTGTTCTCACAGCAAAAACTGCGCACGCTGCCCTTCACCGACGCCCAGATCAAGGCCGACCCGGCGTATCAGGAACGGCGCGTACAGGAGTAGGGCAGGCACGCAACCCCTTGATCCCCATGCGAAATATTTTTGAAATCAAGGGGTTGCAGGCAAAAGCAAATGAGTACATAATGGCGCCCATCGAACGCAACGAAGCATTAAAAACTTCAATGTATTCAATAAGTTAGAGTAGAGGCAGGGTTTTATAGCCCACTCAAGTTTTTATGCGGTGAATGTCAGTGGTAAGGGCATTGATCGTTTGAGGCCGAGTAGCAAAATGGTTATGCAGCGGATTGCAAATCCGCCTACGCCGGTTCGATTCCGACCTCGGCCTCCACTCTTAGAAACCCCGTAGATTAACGTCTACGGGGTTTTTTATTGCCTGGGATTTGGGCAATCACTTCCGCAATTTTTTGGATCGCTTCCACAAGTAGCCTGTTTTTAGCATCGAGCTGACAGAGAACTTTCACCGTTTTTGTTATGAGCTGCCTTCGCTCCCTAGCCATAGCTGCATTCAGATTAGGTTCTTAGGAGCGACAGCTTTCGGCCCAGAGTGTGTAAAAACGCTTCGCCAAAATTGAAGTGTGCGCGTCTACGTTAAATCTGAAATTTATCGGCACGTCAGCAGTAGCCTTGAACTCCCCCTCGCTATCTCCCCCTCAACCCTTTATGATGAGATCTATTCTCATAAACGCCAGTTCTCGGAATGCCCACACATCACCCCCTGATGGCCGCCCTGGCTCTCCATTACGACGACCTAGTTGACTACATCAAGCGTCGCTTCCACGGCCGAGACTTCGCACGCGACTTGATGCATGAAGTGTGCGTGCAGATGCTGGAGAAACCACCCCGCGACCCCATCGCCACGCCTTTGGCATTCCTGCGTAAAACGGCGTTCAACCGCGCCATCGACCGTATTCGTGCCGAGCGTACGCGGCAGGCTCATTTAAATGGCCATGTGCCCGAGTACCTGAGCGTCGACGATTGGGACGGCGCCCAGGCGCTGGATTTCGAGCAGCAGCTGGCGGCGTTGCTAGACATCATCCAGGCGTTGCCCGTGCGTCAGCGGCAGGTATTCCTGCTGCATCGCATCCATGACATGTCGCAACGGGAGATCGCAGAGGAGCTGGGAATTTCGGTGAACATGGTGACCCAGCATTTCGGGCGGGCCATGAAGACCATCGGTCAGCATTGGGAGCCGGCGCGCCGAGCCCTTCGGAAAAACCCATGAATTCCTCGCCTTCCCGTGACCCCAAAAACGATCTGCTGCAGCCGTTCGCGGACGCTTTGCGTGAGCGCGTGCCGTCCAAGGAAACCTTGCTGGCCGAAGGTAAAGCCTTCACCAAAAGCCGCCGCAGCAAACAGAAATCCCTGGGTGCCGGATTGTTGGTCCTGGCGCTGGCAGGTGGCTTGTGGCAGTTGGATCCGGCCTGGCAGACGGAGGATGTGCAGGTCGCCATCGGCCAACGTCAGGAAGTTCGTTTGCAGGATGGTAGCTTGGCGATGCTCAATTCCGGCGCTCATCTGCGTATCGAAAAACGCCTGCGCAGCCGTCAATTGGAATTGCTGAACGGCGAAGCGATGTTCACCGTGGTACATGGCGATTCGCCGTTTATTGTGCGTAGCCAGGGCGTACGAGTGCGGGACATAGGCACAATATTCAATCTACGCAGCGATGAGCGTGGGGTGGATGTGGGTGTGATCGAGGGCAGTGTCGAGGTCAACAATGACCACACCGCGCCACGCCTGCTGAAGGCGGGCGAGCAGGTGCGTGCCACCGCTGAAGGGGTCGGCACGGTGGCACCGGCAAGCCGCGAGGCGCTGACGGCCTGGCAGCAGGGTAAGTTGCGCTTCGACGGTACGCCACTGAGTGAGGTCGTGCGCGACCTTCAGCAGTACCGCGAGCAGCGTATTAAAGTGGCCAACACAGCCACCGGTGAACTGCGCCTGTCGGGGGAGTTCGACAGCAAAAGCGTCGAGACACTGATCGAAATGCTGCCGCGGATTCTACCGGTGAGCCTGATACGTACCGCCGATGGCCGCGTGATTCTTAACAAGACTCGCTAACAGACAAGAATTATTTTCAACACGACATCAAGATTCCTACAGCGTCATACGCCATTGCCCATAGAGAGCACTTTCATCACTGGGGATCACAATGGGTAAGAACACGCGAGTGCAACGTCTGGCATTACTGGCTTCCAGCCTGTTACTGGCGGGGGCCGCCAATGCGCAATCCGCCACCTACCGCTTGGATATTCCCGCGCAAGCGCTGGATAAGTCCCTCAATGCGCTGGCGCAACAAACCGGCAGCCATGTGCTGTTCGCCACGGATATCGCCGAGGGCCGGCAAGCCCCGGCGCTGCACAGCCAGATGACCGTGGAGCAGGCCCTGCAAAGCCTGATCGGCCAAAGCGGCCTGCAGGTGCAGAAGGTCGACGACGGCAGTTATTTGATCGCCCCATCCGCCAGCGATGACGCGCTCAACTTAGGCGCAACCACGATTCAGGGGCACGCGCTGGGTGTGACGACGGAGAACTCCGGGTCCTACACTACGGGCGCGACGAGTACGGCAACCAAGTTGCCGCTTACCCTGCGCCAAACACCACAATCAGTGACGGTGATCACCCGCCAACAAATGACTGATCAGGGCTTGGGCACAATCTCTGAAGTATTGGGGCAAACCCCCGGTGTGTCGGTGATGCATGACGACAGCGAGCGCTTCAACTTCTATTCCCGTGGTTTCGCGCTGAATAGCTTCCAGTACGACGGCGTGCCTACTTCAGATTTCACCACTAACACCAACGGCCTGGGTGTGCGGGACATGGCCATCTATGACCGGGTGGAGGTCGTACGCGGCGCCACTGGATTGATGAGCGGCGTCGGCAGCCCGGCGGGCGTGGTCAACTTAGTGCGCAAGCGTCCTACCACGGAATTCCAGGGGTACGTGTCTGGCAGTGGCGGTAGCTGGGATCGCTATCGCACTGAGATGGACCTGTCCGGGCCCCTCACGCAAAACGGCGCAGTGCTGGGTCGGGTCGTCGCGGCGTACGACGACTCCAACTCCTTCATCGATTACTACTCGTCGAAGAAAAACGTGTTCTACGCCATCGGTGAAGCCGACATCAGCGACAACACCATGGTGTATGGCGGTATCGACTATCAAAAGATCAACTCCAACGGTTCCAGCTTTGGCCAGTTGCCGTTGTTTTACGCCGATGGCACGCGTACCGATTTTTCCCGCTCGAAAAACCCGGCGGCCAGATGGGCCTATGCCGACAGTGAAAGCACCAAGTACTTTGGCGGTGTCGAGCATCATTTCGACAATGACTGGATGCTGCGTGTCGAAGCCAGCCACTGGAAAGGCGACACCGAGCAACTGCAAGGCAACCTGATCGGTTGGGGCCCTTACCCAGACCAAACGACCCGTCAAGCCCAGTTGTTCCGTAGCCACAAGACCTATGTCATCAACACCGATTCGGTGGATGCTTATTCCACCGGGCCGTTCTCCTTGCTCGGTCGCACCCACGACTTGATCCTGGGGCTTAATGTCAGCGACCGCCGCTCGGATTACTTCTCGCAAAATGCCGATGCAACCTCTGCGCGCCCGAGCGTGGACTTTGACAACTGGGGCAATAATGCGCCTCGCCCTACGTCCTTCGTAACCTGGAGCTCCCAGGATTATCACATCAAGGAAGTCGGCGCTTTTGGCGCGGTGCGCCTCAAACCTACGGACGATCTGTCCGTTATCCTAGGTAGCCGCGTCGTCAACTACAAGCGCGAAGGCGAGCTGGGTTATAACTCTGACCCGGCCAACCCTGACCATGATGATGCCAAGAAAACCGGCAAGGTCATCCCCTACGCTGGCGTGGTCTATGACCTGACTGAGCAGCATTCGGTCTATGTCAGCTATACCGACATTTTTGAACCGCAAAGCAACATCGATATCAGCGGCAAAGTCTTGGAACCCATGGCCGGCAAGAACTACGAGGCTGGCCTCAAGTCCGAGTTCTACGGCGGTGCATTGAACACCAGCATCGCGGTGTTCAAGACCAAGCAGGACAACTTTGCGCAGTACGTAGGCAGCACCGACGACGGTCGTGATGCTTACGAGGGTGTGACCAATACCACCAAGGGCTTTGAGTTGCAGGCCTCCGGCGAAGTATTGCCGGGCTGGCAGGTACTGACCGGGTTCACCTATTCCCAGCCGCGTGATGAGCAGCACAACCGTATCGACTCCCAGCGCCCTGAGCGCCAGTTCAAGCTGGCAAGCACCTACAAGCTCAACGGTGCGCTCAAGGACCTGACCGTTGGCGGCAACGTTATCTGGCAGGGCAAGACATACTTCGTCAACGAGTCACTGGAATCGGAGGCCAAGGAGGGTAGTTTTGCCGTGGTCGGTTTGTTGGCACGTTATGACATCGATAAGCACCTGAGTGCCTCGCTTAACTTCAATAACATCTTTGATCGCGAGTACTACACAGGCTACGGCCTCTACAACAGCTACTACAGCGGTGATCCGCGCAACGTGATGGTGGGGCTCAAGTACCAGTTCTGAAGACGCCTGCGCCATTCAACTGCCAGAACACCCGTCGATGGTGGCCAGGGAGAGTAGACGACTACGCTCCACTGGCCTATGGCACGATCAGTAAGCTGACTTTCCAACACGCATTATCGAACAACCAACATTTCAGGATCTTGTCCGCTTTGACGCGATATTCGCCTTGAATGAAGCATTTCATCAGGCAGTTCCTGCGTTAAAATCTCCAGCAATCATACACACGATGACATTTATGAAAGCGCCGAGAATGACTAAGACACATTCTTCTCACATGGCTCGAAAGCTAGTGAGACTTGGCAGGACTGTTAAACATGAATTCAAGGCTGACAACGAAACATACGAGTGGTATTTGGAATGGGAGCACGTTGAAGAGCTGTCTTAGGTTCAAGGTCCTCACTTTTGATGGCGTGCTCTGTGTAGCTAAAACTGAAAATACTCCTCACGGCGATACTTCTTACGACGATTCCACTTATTGGGAGCGCCACAGTGCCATGTACTTTTGAAAATAAGGGGCTGGGTGGTGGGCCGTCTTTTAAGTTTGATTTTTCAAAAGAAGAGTGCCGGCTCGTGGAGACCCGTGACGGCAGTGTTGTGACGCTTGCAGTTCAATATCCGGAGGTGAAATTGATAGGTGCCAGAGTGGTGGATGACTCTGTGGTTGTCTTGCGGATGAGCCATATTGATTCTGAAAGATACGACCAAAATGGAATCGTCGGAACGCGGGAGCCAGATAGGCGCTTGGGCACTATCGATATTTATGATGTTGGATCTGTCGAAATGTATCGTTTTCTTGGCAAGGACGGTGAAGTTGTCTTTGTGACGAATATGGGAAATACCTATTTGGCTAAAAGGCTTGTGGCGGGAGACGTATTTGTTTTTTATCAATATTCGACAAGCCACCAGGATTTTGAATATTTAGATGCGACTATCACGGATTTTTTAAGTCAGAAACTAGTTCGCTGAGGGACTGAGTATGAATCCTGTTGAGATTTATTCTAATCCACCAAGGTGGAAACCTTCACCTTCACTCTTACGGCACCGTCGAAGGGGAGGTGATCGGGGTGTCTAACGATGTGATAGACGATGAAAAACGTGGGCCCGTCTACAGCAGTCGTATTCGACTGAAAGAAGATCATTTGAATATCAAGGGAGAACGCGTTGCGCTGTCGCCGGGTATGTCGGTGACGGCGAAGGTCAAGACGGATCAGCGTCGGGTGCTGGATTACTTCCTGAGCCCTTTGCAGCAGCATGTTCAGGAGAATTTGAAAGAGCGTTAGGCGGACCATTTTCATTGATGGTGTTCGGTCTGGCGCGGCTCGAACCGTCTTAGCTTCAAGGTCCTCACTTTTCGCTGGAGTGTTCTGTGCAGCTAAAACTGAAAATACTTCTCACTGCGATACTTCTTATAACTATTCCACTTATAGGGAGCGCCACAGTGCCATGTTCTTTTGAAAATAAGGGGCTGGGTGGTGGGCCGTCTTTTAAGTTTGATTTTTCAAAAGAAGAGTGCCGGCTCGTGGAGACCCGTGACGGCAGTGTTGTGACGCTTGCAGTTCAATATCCGGAGATGAAATTGATAGGTGCCAGAGTGGTGGATGACTCTGTGGTTATCTTGCGGATGAGCCATATTGATTCTGAAAGATACGACCAAAATGGAATCGTCGGAACGCGGGAGCCAGATAGGCGCTTGGGCACTATCGATATTTATGATGTTGGATCTGTCGAAATGTATCGTTTTCTTGGCAAGGACGGTGAAGTTGTCTTTGTGACGAATATGGGAAATACCTATTTGGCTAAAAGGCTTGTGGCGGGAGACGTATTTGTTTTTTATCAATATTCGACAAGCCACCAGGATTTTGAATATTTAGATGCGACTATCACGGATTTTTTAAGTCAGAAACTGGTTCGCTGAGGGGCTAAGTATGAACTTTGTTGAGTTTGATTCGAATCAAAAGGCTGTGTTGCAGGGGTTTCAGGATGCCAAGAACTATCCTGCCGCCTATGAATATATGAGAAATATTGTCAATGAGAAGCTCCTTTTAGCGTCTGATGAAGCCACGAAAAGGGATCTAATCATCGCCTCTAATTGGCTCAAGGCTGCAAAGTCGATCAATAGTAATGATGGTTCTTTTTCAAATGAGATGGTGCGCGGTTCAATGTATGTCGCCGTCGATCTTACTGGGCGGAATTTGACTGATGCTGAATTTCAGAAGGCATCCGATCAGTTGGCGGCTCCTGTTGTGGGTTCGGTATTACTTACAGGAGCTATTTCAAGTATTGGTCAAATTATTGATCAGGATGTAAGCTCAGCGGTCAATGGACTGGGATTGGAAAAGTGGAACTGGGCCGGGACCTTGGGTGACATCCTTCCTGTTGCTTTAGGTGGTTTGGGCTATGGACTTTGTTCAGGTGACCGGCGAGACGAATGCCGAGCTTGTTCACAACTATGGTATTGCTCTTTTACAAAACGCAGGTGGGCTTGCTCGCTCTCTCTATCACGGGATAGAAGAGACGGGTGAAGTGGTTGTTATCGTTGCTAAAACAGTCGATTGGCAAAAGCTTATACTCATGCCTTTCCTGGGCCTTGCACCTGTTGGAACCCCTCTCCAACCCGATACAGCAGCGGCCATACGCGATATAGGTGTTAATGCTGACGGAAACTTGAAACTGACCGTGCCGCTTGCATCCAGTGCTGTTGGTGAAGCGACATTGCTCTACAAGAAAGATAGCGTTCAAATCAGCGTCGCCGGAATTTCCTTAATTGAGGTCCCGAAAGATTCGACTATTACCGTTGGAAAGCAAAACGTTTCTGTATCACACAGCTATGGCGACTTGTCGGCTACCTATCGTTTGACGGCTCAAGGGGTAGCCGTCGCATGGAGAAACGCCGATGGTGGATTGGCGGTGGAGCAGACCTACGGTTTCGATGGACTGCCTGTAAACACCACCTGGAAGCAGAACGGTCAAACGTTCACCGGACCTGCGCAGGATCTGGCCGCGTTCATCAGCCAGACGTCTACCCAAGCTGGCGTGTTGGTCTTGTCCCAGACCCTGGCATCTCAGCAGGCACAAATAGGAGCCCTATTGGCTGCACCTGCCGAGGGGGCATTCGCTGCTGCAGAAAATGCCCTGTCCTTGAAGGCTTTGCAGCATCGCCTGGCCCAGGAACCCTATTCTGATCGCTGGTCACCCACTGCATTGGGCGCCAGTATTCCTTTTGCACTGAGATTGTCGAACGGCTTACAGGCGGCAATCCAGCAAGTACTCAATATTGCTCAGCAAGGCTGGGGGACTTACAACGTTGGGGTCGTCACCATCCTACCATTGGAGGTGTCTGGATCTGGCCGATACCACCTGCCGCTGGTGTTGGACTTGGCGGGCAACGGCATAAAAATGCTGCCACCGTCACAAAGCAACGCCGTGTTCGATCATAACGCTGATGGGGTAAAGAGCGCGGTGGGTTGGGTGGGGGCGGACAACGGCATCCTGGTGTTTGATACCAATGGCAATGGCGCTATCGATAATGCAACCGAGTGGTTTGGGGAGTCCTTCTCGGTACCTGGAAGCAAGGCACCTGCAGGGCAAAATGGCTTTTCCGCGCTGGCGACCCTCGCCGCTTCTGGGAGTACGGTTTTCTCTCGGGATACCGCGTTGATCAACCCCTCGACCGGGGGCAGTTATTTTGACGCCGTTAAAGTTTGGGTGGATGCGGATCAGAATGGCATTTCTACACCTGACGAATTGAAAACATTGACGTCTCTGGGTATCGCATCCATTGACCTGATATCGACGCATGACGGCCGTCAGGTGGGAGGGGGGTTAATCGATTCCACCGCCGGTTTTACGTTCACCAATGGCACACGAAGAGATATTGCCGATATTGGGTTGGCCGAGAAAACCGAGGCCGCTTAAGGGGCCGCCCCCATCAACCCAGGCACCCTGATATTTGCCGATTATGCTTCCAAAGGTTATGCGGCGATGGCCGCAGGCCAGGCGCGCGGGGCTGACGCGGCTCTGGCAACGACGGCGCCTGACTTTGCAGGTTATACGGCTGCGTTGCAGGCCTGGTCAGTCAAGCAGCGTTATCGCAGCAGCCAGGGGTTTCCCAACCCTTTGCTCGGGGTGCGTGATCGAACGCTCATCACCTTCTATGAAGGTGAAAGTGGTGCCGAACAAGGGAGCACTGCCGGTAAGGAAGTGATGGCATTGCTACAGCAGGGCTCGACGTACTACGGCTCTGTTCGCACCACTCTGCAGGCCGTTGATGCGGGGGCGATAGCGCTGGACCAGGCGCAAACTGCGGCGCAAATTGGCAACGCAATGCCGAGTGCTGAGGCGCGTTCGATCGACCAAGCCAAGGCGCAGTCTGCCGCTATTTCATGGGGCGCCGCAGCGGCCTCGTATTTGACCACCTCAGAGGCGTGGGCTGCTTACACCGGCAGGTTGGAAGCCTTGCGCGGCCAGGTGAACAGCCTGGTTCCGGTGAATAAGAATTCAATCGGCCATTTACCCGGGAATAATACTTTCTTCTCCCCCGATGATGCGGGTTTCGCTGCGGATACCTTCACCGCTTACGCTGCCTTATTGCAATTGTCGAGGGACCTCAAAGTCGGTATCGAGACGTCTCTTGGGGCGTTCGCGCAATCGGCGGGTTATGCCAAAGCCTACACCGGGCTGTCTGGCGGGACGGTAACTGTCGACAAAGGCTACAATCTAATTCTGGCGGGTAACGGCGCACAACGCTTCGTGCTCAATGCCAGCGTCGATAATGTGCTGCTTAGCCAAGCTTCCGGGCAGGTGACGCTGCAAGGATTTCAGGCTGGCAGCGCTGGCGATCAGATTCAGTTGCTTTCCATTTTCTGAAAGCCACCTAGTGACCTCTTCTATTGCTGCACCCAGGGCATGCTGGTTGTGCAGAAGCAGAGCGTCTGCCGTGGCGATGTTGGAGTCTGAATTACTTGGCATGGATTCGTCCTTGATCGAGGCGTCTGCAGAGACTAGTCCACTGCAGCCGGATCATGCTCAACCAATCAATCTCGACGCTTTGTTTTCCGCACCCCAATAGCGCGCTAGTCCCATCTCAGAACCATATGGCCTTTTTTCAGACGCCAAAAACCACAAACCCCAAACCTTCTCTAGGAAAGCAGTAGTTTGCGCTTACTGAATGTGGCGATGAAGAAGCGATTCGAACTCCCACAAACCTTTTCCATCATCATTGCTTCTTGTGATACATCATAACTGTCCGCTTATGGCTGTAGATTCAACCGGTCGCTAGCTAACGTCCGCTTTTGGCCGACAGCGGTCAGTCGCGATCTGCTGCTTTCGGCCAGCAGCATAAGTTCAACGGGTTCGCTTTCGACAGCACCGAATGCCTGCCCGGAACGTGCTTCAAACATGTTTTTTTTCGGCTGCTGTCCCGAAGTGTCGATGGAGAAACTCGACCTGCGCGCGTAACACGTCGGCGAAACCTGCCCCGCCTTCGTAAACGTCATAGTGACCACCAGTGCTGCGGAACAATTCAGCCCGTGGAGCCTTGCGTGCAACCTTTAGCGCAGCAGGCACTGGCGCGATCGAGTCTGACTCCGGGACGACGAGCAGGAAGGGAACGCGCACCGACACGGCGCGGCGCACGGGGCGGCGCCACGAGAAACTCAGCAATGAACGCGCGGCCACCCGGTTATGCCATGGCGTCCCATCCTTCGGCGTCATGAGCTTTTCCCCGAACAAACCGTCAGGTGTGGCACCGATGGACAGTTCCCCGGGGTTGCCATGACCGGGAATGTAGATCGGCTGGCGGCCCACCAGGGCGCCGAGAACATCGAGCAGCGCCAACCCGAACAGTCGAACGCCAAGTTTTGGCGGGGCCATGATTGCTGCGGCCAAGCCGTCCGTGAGTGGCGCCTGTGTGATTGCTCCTGCCAGGCGAGTGTCCGAAGCAGCCAGTTCGACGACATGCATACCGGCAAACGATGTGCCCCAGATAATTACCTTGCGAGGATCGATGTAGGGCTGTCCTGCAGCCCAGCCGATAACCGTTGCATAATCCTCGCGCTGGCGCGGGACGGAGAGTACTTCCCGTGGTTGCCCATCGGAGCCACCGAAGTTGCGGTAGTCGAAGGCGATGGCGACGAATCCTTCCTCGCGAAAACGCTCCGCGAACGGGGCCAGTCCACATGCCTTGATCGCGCCGATGCCGTGGGCCATCACCACGACGGGGCGGGGGCCAGTCCCTGCGGGTAGGTAGACCCACGCTTCGATCTCGTCGCCTGACGTGGTCGGAATTCGTACAGTGATGCGCTCAAGGACGTTGTTGGTGAGGGTTGCCATGATCGTTACCTTCCAGTCATTACTATTCACGCCAACTGCGCTGCAACAGCACGCGACGCTCCGCCTACTTCGATATGGCTACTCTCTCGTCATCATGGTGATGCCCGGAGGTCTTTACCCACCGCCGCGCGATACTCGCTGCCACCACTACGCGCTAACTGCATGAGCAGCACCACGAGACCCAGGGCTGAAATCAACGCGCCCGCGAGGCCGGTGTACGAAATGCCCAGTGTCGCGAGCGTTGTGCCGCCCGCCCACGAGCCCAGCGCGATACCACAGTTGAACCCGGCGATGTTCAGCCCGGCGGCCACACCGTGGGCGTGCGGCGCATGCAGCTCGGCAACACCGATCAGGCGGGCTTGCAGGGCCGGCACTGCGGCGAAGGTAAACATGCCCAGCAGCCCGACGAGGATGCCCATCGCAATCGTCGAGGACGCGAAACCCCACATACCCAAGGTGATGAGCGCAATGCCGGCGATCAAGGCGACGCTTGTGCGGTTTACACCGAACCGGTCGCTCAGTGCGCCACCAATCACGTTGCCGGTTGCGGCGAGCACGCCATAGACGAGCATGAAGACGCCGACGGTGTGGCTGCTGACATGTGTCACCTGCGTGAGTAACGGGGCGATGTAGGTATAGGCAGTGAACGAGCCAGCATAACCGAGGACAGTCACGAGTGCCGCGAACAGCAGGACTGGGTTAAAGACTGCTTTAAAGGCTTGACCCACGGAGCCGCCACCTTCCCGGCCCTGAGCCCACGGTGGCTCCTTCATGCCCAGCAGCAGGCCAAGGAGGCCCAATGCACCGAATGCCCCAATTGCGCCAAGCACCGGGCGCCACGAGATCACGCCACCCAGATAGGTGCTGACGGGTACGCCAATTGCCATGGCAAGGGTGAAGCCGCCAAACACGACCGCTACCGCGCTGCCTGCCTTCTTCGGACCAGCAAGGCGCGCCGCCGTGCTGGAGGCCACCGCAAGGAAGAGTCCGTGCCCCATGCCTGCCACGAAGCGCGCAATCAGCAGGGTAGAAAGGTTCGTTGCAAAGGCTGCAGCCGTGCTACCGACGGTGAAGACCAGGACGGTCACCAGCATGACCCGTTTTCGCGACCACCCTGCCGTCAAGGCCGTCAGGAATGGGGCGGCGAAAGTTGCACCCAGTGCATAGGTGGTCACAGCGCTGCCAACCTGATTGACATCGACATTCAGGTTGTACGCCATGACGTCAGTCAGACCGATGGGCACGAATTCGGCAAGGCCCAGGGCGAATGCGCTGAGCGAAAAGATGTAAACGACAAATGGCATGATGGATCTCTCAAACGGCATGTGGTCGGAGCGAAGCCGACGGATACGAAACTTTAGAGAATTGCCTGAAATTGAAAAAATTATTATTCTTTGGTCTTAAGATAAATATCTTTATGGCTTGATTCGACGCTGCTCTCTGTCGCGAGAGCGTCGCAGCCAGGACGCTATGACCTCATGAGCCATCTGGATCACCTTCGTACTTTCATTGAGGCCTATCGGCTGCAGTCGTTTACCCGCGCGGCAGAGGCGCTTGGCATTACTCAGCCGGCGGCGTCCCAGCACATCCAGGCATTGGAGTCGTTTGTCGGGAAGCCCCTGTTCGTGCGGCGTGCCCGAGGCGTTACCGCGACAGAGGCGGCCGATGAATTGGCGCGCGCGATCGGACCTATGCTTGACGGACTGCAAATGCGGTTGGCTTCCTACCGCCTGGGTAGCGAGAGAGGCGGTACCGTACATATCGCCGGGCCATCCGACTTTATCAATGCGAAGGTCGCTGCGGGGCTGGCGCCATTGATGGCTCAAGGTTTCCGGATCCGCCTGCACACCGGCAACCGGGAGCGCATCTACAGCCTTCTTAATACCTCGACTGCCGACCTGGCGATCACCGCTTCCATGCCAGATGAACATTCGCACGGGTTTGCCAGGCTGCTCACCGAGCGCTTTCTGCTGGTGCTCGCGCCGCAGATTGCCGGCTTGCTCGGTAAACACCCGACCGCGGAACAGTTGACGAGTGTTCCGCTAATCGCCTATGACGAGGACCTGCCATTGATCCGGCCGGTGTGGGCCGCCATGTTCCAGTTTGCGCCCACGTTGCAGGCGGCGCTGACCGTCCCGGATCTTCGCATCATCCAGGACCTGGTCATCAAGGGACAGGGCTGGAGCGTGTTGCCTGACTACCAATGCAACGAGGCGCGGGAGTCGGGACGCCTGGTTTCGATCACCCCTGAAAAGACGGCGCCCACCAACAATCTGTACCTGGTGTGGAACAAAGCCTCAATGCGCAATCCGCGCATCGTGCATGTACGCGATTTCATCCTTGGTTTTTTCAGCGAGAGCGCCCGTGCGCATGCTCCTGACGGGGCGCTTTCAGGCTAACTATTCGACCCTGGCAACAGAAGTCGCTGGGCTTATGCCCAATTAACTTCAGCCGGCTACCGATAGGGCATTCCCGAACAGGATTACGTAATCGTCCAGAGCTAGCGAGGTCCCACGTTCAAGCGCTATATCGCTTGGCAAATAATTGAAATTTGTCTGTGTAGCAATGTCTGTTTTTGGCCGGTTAGCAACCCTTCCTCTGGTCAGCCATCCTTGTCCTTCGACACGTGTAGGACTAGTCATGAAAATCTTCGCTACCTGCAGCCGCCAGCCTTGGAACAAAGGAAAACTGGTCGGGCAGAAAGCGCCACTCCGACTGAGAGATATCTGGGTCATCAGGGTGAGGCTTCAAATTGCAGAACGAACCCGTGATCTTGCGCTCTTCGATCTGGCCATCGACAGCAAGCTTCGGGCCTGCGACTTAACCAAGCTTCGTGTGCGCGACGTCGCCCATGGCGAGCACGTATCACCACGCGCCATGGTGATGCAGCAGAAGACGTTGCGGCGAGTGCAGTTAGAGATCACCGAGCAAACACGGTTTGCTATCGCGGCCTGGATACACCAGGCCCAACTCCGGAGCGAGGACTGCCTTTTTCCGAGCCAGCTGCATACCTCGGACCATCTATCAACACGTCAATGTCAAAGGCTGGGTGGAAGCCGTTGGCCTTGATCCAGCCATGTATGGCACTCACACAATGAGGCGTATGAAGGCGTCGCTGAAGGCTGATAGCTGTCGGTCGTTCCGTAGTCTGCCCGCCATCTGTTTAGCTGGCAGCAATGGCCCGAGGAGGGGAGATAAGGATTGATCTTGATGCGGACATTTGCATGTGAAACAGCAGAATCAGTCACGTGATTGCCCTTGTCAGCTCGTACTGTCCGCTTCCAATCGTCAATTGTCCTGGCGGAACGTACTCAACCACCATTAGCCCGGTTGGACTGTCAACGCGTGGAACGACCCGCTATGCCTGTAAGTCTACCTGTATCTACTCATGGGTAAGGTACAGCGCAATGGATAAGACAATCACCGTCGATCAACTAACTACCACCGACCTTAGATCAATCAACGAAATATGGCTCGTCGGGACGCATACCCAGTTATGCCTATGGCGTGGCGAACAGGTCTTCACTCACGAGATGATGAGCGAGGGCACCCACGATCAGAATATCCGGCGCCTGTGCGTGCAGTTGGTCAACTCTGACGATCAAGCCGCCGTGGCCAGCGTTGAGGTAATTGTGCGCGAGCGGCTGGAAAAAATCGGGAAGGAGGGCGAGTTTTATCCCGCAGAGGAGGCTGATACTCATCAATAAGAAAAGGAGTATCGGCCATTCATGGGGAGGTAACCCAAGGCCTGTTTTCGCTTGCAAGCGTATCTTCCGCTGATGAGCCTGGAACGCTTAGGATTACTCACTCAATTCAGTAACACCATGGAGCAGTCAACAGGTTATGGAGATTGAATTTCGCGGTAATGGCATGCGTGACAACCCGTCTGTAGGTACATGCGATGAGTACGGTGTGAGCGGGATTACCAGCTTTGACGATCTCGCCGAAGCTCGTCGTAAGATTGCTGAGGCGCACCCTGGATTTACACCTCTGTTCTCGCTCGATGATCTGCACCAGGCCCGCTACACCTCGGGACATGCGCGCAACAATTCAGGGATGGACGATGCATCGGAGCAGGACATAGCGGGTTTACCGCCAGAGTGCTTCGAGAATGGTGAATACATAGGCTATCCGACTACGAAAGCGGAGTTCGCAATCTGTCTTCGCAATTTCATGAACCTGGTTGCAGCCACGTCTTTCGAAGACGCTTGCGCGCATGGTTTGACGCTGGATGAGCAGGCGCTGCAGGAGTGGGTCGGTTATCAGAACAACCCTGTCTCTCTTCTGGAACAGCCCCTTTCAGCTGTCGTGGTGCCCGTTCAGCAGTCTTGCCAGGCACTCGCGGCTTTTCCGAATGGCTATTTCACTTCCGACCTGGATCCAGCGAAGAACTTTGCGGTTGCGCGTCATTTTTCGGAAGCGCATGGCTTTGAGTTGATGGGCGTAGGTGCTTCTTACATCGGCTTCATTCGTGCTGAGCCGCTTGATACATCCTTAGCTAACGTCGTAGCCCAAGACTTCTGTGCGCTCTACAACACTAGCGATGAAGACCTACAAGCACGCGTTTGCGCAGTTGCACAGGCGATCGCCGGTCGGACGCATTTGTGGCTCCGTTACGTGGAATGAACTCCGTGCGCAGTAAAAGTGCTGCGCCGCTGATTTCATAGACGCCATGAGTAGATCGCCCAGCACCAATGCCCAATCCATCAAGCCGGTCCCTCGCTCCTGAGAATACGCTGTTCCTTCACCTCCGCGGCGTACCCGCCAATTTTCGCCTGCTGAGCCGCGAGTAAAGCGCTGATCTTCATCAGCGCCACCGCTTCGTGTGGGGTTTTCGCGTTGGCCGCCATGGCCGTCAATTCGACCACGGACCAGCCTATGACCGCTGCCGCATCTTCCAGGTCGTAGAACAGTTCCTGCTGTGCCGTCCTGGGGCCATCGAGGCCTTGTATCAAGTCTTTCATCTACGACTCCGATGACGTGAGTTCAAGCGCCATGACCACCATGCCGATTTCTGCCAGGTCGGTGCTGAAGGGAATTTCTGCGACCTGCTGGAAACCCGACGCGGCGTAAAAGCGACGGGCATTGGCATTGCTCTTGAGGACATCCAGCCAGAGCAAGCGTTCTCCACGTTGCAATGCCCATTGGCGAATGAACTGCAGGAGTTGCTTGCCATACCCGCGCCCTGCGGCGCTGGTGAGGAAGTAGATTTTTTGCAGTTCGGCGCCGGGTTCACCGGTCACGGGGGCAGGGGTGGACCGGTTGACCTTGGCAAAGCCTACGAGGTGGCCGCTGTCATCGGCGGCGATAAACCAGGCGTGCTGGTCGGGCTGGGCGAGTGAGCGGCTGAGCGCGCTGGTTGAGAAGTCCTGGTCGAGAAAAGCCTGCAAGCCGGCGGGCGACCAGATGGCCGAGAAGTGTTGCCGGTAGGTTTCGCAGCCGACTTCGCGCAAGGCGTCGAGGTCGGCCTGGGTCGCTTGCCGAATGGTGAGCATGTTCTTCCCTGAGTGGCGCGTCGGCGCGCTTTATTGCGCTGCCGAGTCGCCAGTGTGTCTCAGGCAGCAAGGGCGTGTAAACGCCGTCGTCACAGGCTCCATCCCAGTCCCAGGGCCTTGTGCAGCGAGGCAAAGTCCTTGAGTAATTCGGCATCGCCGGAAATCCGGCTCTCCTGCGCCTGGTAGCGCGTGCGCTCCGCATCCAGCCAATCCAGGGTGCTCGCGGTGCCCGCACGATAACGTTGGCGCGTCAGGTCCGCCGCGCGTACCGCTGAAGATTCGACGTTGCGCAACAGCACCACGTTCTGGCGTTGATGCCCGTAGCGCGCCAGGGCGACGTCGGCATCGCGCAGTGCACTCAAGACCACGCTCTTGTACTGCGCGAGCGCTTCATCGCGACCGGCTTCGGCGCCTTTGACGCTCGCGGCGACGCGGCCGAAATCCAGCACGTTCCAGGTCAGGCGCGGCAGGATCAACCAGGTGCCGTTGTCCTTGCGGGCGAGGTGGCCGGGGTCGCCGGCTGAGAAGGACAGGTCGCCCATCAGGCTGAGCTTGGGGAACCAGTCGGCGGTTTTCTCGCCGATCTGCGCGTTGCTGGAGGCCAGTTTGCGTTCGGCGACGCGGATGTCCGGGCGGGCTTTCAAGAGGGCGGCGGGATCGGCCACGGGTACTTGGGCGGGAATGGAAGGCAGTGCCTGCGGTGTGGCGAGGCGCTCATCCAATTCGCCTGGCTCCAGGCCGCACAGCAGGCTCAACTGGTCCTGGGATTCGACGATGGCGGCTTGCAAGGGCAAGCGCTGGGCCTGGGTATTTTCCGCCTGGGTGAGCACTTGTTCGAGTTGCAGCTGGGAGGCCACGCCTCGGTTGCGGCGTTGTTGAGTGAGGTCCAGGGCCTGGTTTTCGATGTCGACACTCGCCTCTACCAGCGCCAGGCGCGCCTGTTGGTCGCGCAGGTCGGTGTAGGCCTGCACGATTTCGGCGGCCAGTTGCACCTGGGCATCCGCCAGTTGTGCCTGTGCGGCGTCGGCTTCGGCCTGTGCGGCTTCGACGGCGCGGCGAGTGCCACCGAACAGGTCGGTTTCCCAACTGGCATCGAAGCCGGCGAGGTACAGGCTCAGCGGGCCGCGCCCACCGCCACCACCGCCCAGCGCCGAGGTATCAGGCGAGCGCAGTTTGAGCATCGCCGCATCGCCCGTGACCTTGGGCATCGCCTGTGCACGCGCACCGCTGAGGCTGGCGCGCGATTGGCGCAGTCGGGCCCGGGCGGTGGCGATGTCCGGGCTGTTTTGCAGGGCCTGGCTGATCAGCGCGTTGAGCTGCGGATCGCCCAGCCCCTGCCACCACTGCGCGACGGCAGGCGCGTGTGGCACGTCGCTGTCGGCATGCGGCAAGCGTGCGGCGGCGAGGGTTTTCGGCGCAACGTCGGGGGCGCCGTGGTAATCCGGGCCCACGGTGCAGGCGGACAGCAGCCCGACGGTCAGGAGGAGGGGAAACGAGCGAGCAATCATCGTTGTACCGTGCGCTTTTTCAGAATGAAGATCAGGGGCAGGCACGCCAGCATCGCCAGGCCCAGTAGGTAAAACGCGTCGTTGTAGGCCATCACCGAGGCTTGCCGTGCGATGTCGCTGGCCAGTTGGGTCAGCGCCTGCAAATGCGCGGTGGACGGGTCGCCGGTTTGCGCCAGATAGCTGGCGGCGTTGCTCGCCATGTGGTCCTGGGTCAATTGGCTGTTGGCAAGGATGCCTTCGCGCAGCCGGTCGTCGTGGAAGTGGCTGCGTCGGTCCATCAGCACGCCCAACAGCGCCAGGCCGATGGTGCCGCCGAGGTTGCGCGACATGTTGTAGAGCCCGGCCGCGTCGCCGGCATCCTGGGTCTCGACCGAACGCATCGACAGCTGACTGAGCGGCATCATCACCAGGATCTGCCCGAAACCGCGCAGCAGCTGTGACCAGACAAAATCATGCCCGACGCTGTCGGCGGTGAGCTGGGTATCGACAAAACAGCTGGCCCAATACAGCAACAGGCCGATACCGACCATCCAGCGCAGATCATAGCGGCCAAGCATCCTCGGCAGGATCGGCATCAGCAGGAACGCCGGGATACCGGACAGCAGCATGATCGCGCCGGATTGCTGGGCGTTATAGCCGGAGAGAATGCCGAGGAACTGCGGGACCAGATACGCCGTGCCATACAGGCCGGCGCCAACTGCCGTGCCGATCAGCAGCACGCTGCCGAAGCTTTTGTTGAGCACCAGTCGCAGGCGCAGGATCGGCGTACTCGAACGAAATTGCCCGACGGCGATCAGGAAAAAACCGACCAGCGTGGCGATGCTCAACCAGGTGATCAGCAGCGAGTCGAACCAGTGCTCGCGTTGGCCTTCTTCCAGCACCACCGTGAGCGAACTCAGGCCCATGGCCAGGCCGAGAATGCCCAGCCAGTCGGCGCTGATGAAACGTTGCAGGTTCATGCGCTCAGTGGGCAGGCCGGTGATCAACAAGGTGATCAACGCGATGCTGATGGGCAGGTTGAGAAAGAAGCACCAGCGCCAGTTGATGTTTTCGGTCAGCCAACCGCCAATCACCGGGCCGAGCAGGGGCCCGAGGATCACCGTCATGCCGAACATCGTGGTGCCGATCGCCAATTGATGCGGGGGCAGGCGGGTGCGCACGATGGTCTGGGCGGTGGGGATCATCGCACCACCGGCGAACCCCTGGCCGATGCGCCCGGCGATCATCGCGCCGAGGCTGGAAGACAGGCCGCAGAACATCGAAAACAGCGTGAACATCAGCGCCGTGCCGATCAGGAACCGGCGCAGGCCGAAGACCCGGGTCAGCCACGCGGCGAGGGGAATCATGACGATTTCCGACATCAGGTAGCCGGTAGCAATCCACGTGCCTTCGGTGCCGGTGGCGCCGATCTGGCCCTGGATCTGCGGCAACGCCGAGTTGGTGATCGAGACGTCCAGGGTGGCAAGCAGCGCGCCAAGCGCCCCGGCGGCGACGGCGATCCAGTCGGTCAGCGAAGCGTTGCGCGGTGTCTCGGCGGCCACCCCGGCCATGAGTGCCTCAGCCATGGTTGGCGTCCGCGCCGTGGGTGCGGGTGTCCACGTCCACGGTGGCCGACAGGCCGGGCATCAAGGCGGCGCGAATGTCGTCAGGCACATCGAGGGAAATCCTCACCGGCACACGCTGGACGATCTTGGTGAAGTTGCCGGTGGCATTCGACGGCGGCAGCAACGCGAACTGCGCGCCAGTGCCGGGGGAGAGGCTGTCGATATGGCCCTGCAGGTCATGGCCGGGCAGGGCGTCCACGTGCACGCTCACGCGCTGGCCAGGGTGCATCGCGCCGATCTGGGTTTCCTTGTAGTTGGCCGTCAGGTAGATCGCGCTGACCGGTACCACCGTCAACAGGCGCGTGCCGGGCTGCACGTATTGACCGACACGCACACCGCGATCGGCGATGCGGCCATCCAGCGGGCTGCGAATCACCGCGTCATCCACATCCAGCTGGCTCTGCGCCTCACTGGCCTTGGCCACGCCGAGTTGCGCCTGGGCCTGCTTGAGCTGGGCCTGCAGCGTGCCATAGCGGGTCTGGCTGGAACGCAAGGCGGCCTGCTTGGCTGCCACCGTGCTGCGCGCCTGCGCCAATTGGTTGTTGAGCTGCGCCAGGCGTTCTTCCGGTTCGGCACCCGAGCGGGCCAGCGGTGCATAGCGGGCGACTTCGGTCTGCGCATGCTGGGCATCGGCCTGCGCCCCCTGCAATTGCGCGCGGGCTTCGGCGATGGTTGAATCCTGCTGCACCAGGTCGGCCTGGGCCTTGGCGAAATCGGCTTCGCGCGCGGCAATCGTTGCCGAGGCCTCGTCGCTGACGGCCTGGTATTTACGTGCATCCAGGCGCACGAGAATGTCGCCTCGCTTGACGTCCTGGTTATCGCTGACCAGCACCTCGGCGACGTAGCCGTTGATTTTCGGCGCCACGCTGATGCTGTCGGCCTGCAGGTAGGCGTCGTCGGTGGTCTCGATGAAGCGCCCGGTGATCCACCACCAGGCGGCCCATGACACACCGACCAGCACGGCCACGGTCGCCAGTGTCAGCAGGATCCGCCGGGCCTTGCCGCGTTGGGTGGTGACGCTGTCTTCAGGCATGACCTGAGGGGAGGGAGGTGCGGCGGACATCGGGTCACTCCAGAATTTATATCAGGTGGAATAAATTCCTTTTTTCGCGAATTTTTGTCAACTGGTATATTTTGCTTCGGGTATTCGAAGGGAGCAGCACATGGCACGACATAAACCGGCCGCCGAGGGTGGCTATCAGCGCGGTGAAGAAACCCGCGCGCGCATCGTCGAGGCGGCGGTCGTGATCTTTGGCGAGCGTGGCTACGACGGTGCGTCTACCCGCGACATCGCCACCGCGGCCGGCGTCAACGCGCCGGCGATCCAGTATTACTTCGACGGCAAGGAAGGCGTGTACCTGGCGTGCGTCGAGCACTTGATCACCTTGCTCTGGCGCAAGATGAGCGAAACCGTCGAGGCCGCTGAACAGGCGCTTGCGGATGAAAATACCGCTGATGCGGCCTTGATCGAGGTGTCACTGGGCATCCTCGGCGCGGTGGTCTCGACCATTCAGGACAGCCCCCAGACCAGCGCATGGCGGGCGTTCCTCGACCGCCACCAGGCCGGGTTATGCCCGGCAAGTGCAACCACGGCGTTCGACGAGCGCTTCAAGGCACGCATCGCCCGGGTGATCCGGCTGCTTATCGCGCGCCTGGCCGGGTTTGCGCTGGAGGATGAACGCACAGTCATTCATTCGATGGCGCTGTTTACCCAGGGCCTGGCGTTCCGGGTGCAGAAGCCCAAGCTGCTTGAGGCATTGAAGTGGACCGAGGTCAACGTCAAAGAGATGGAACTGGTCAGGGACGTGGTGCTGATGCAGGCACGGTTTACGCTGGAGGGGTTGGTTCGGCACCGGGACCTGCGCGCTGAATGAGTACGCGGTCGACTGGGCAACGCCGCCGTTCTACGTTCACCTGATGACGGCGTTGGGCAAGGCGGATTACGTGCCGCCTATGTTTGCCTTTCTGCGCAAGGGCTAGCCTCGACGGATGTTTGCTGTCACGGTCACAGAGCCCAAGCTATTGAAAAACAATGGGTTGTATCGCCATGCATACAAACCTTACCCACGTGTTACACGATAGTCATGACGCACTTCATTTTGCACGGTCATAGCCTGCGAGAAGTTAATCTCGTCAAGCAAGAGAGTGCAGAATGAAGTTGAGTTACGTAACCAAGGCGGCAGTTGTTGTCGCGCTGTTGTCGACCCTGTCGGGCTGCTGGATGTTCATGCCACCGGGAGGCGGCGGTGGTGGCGGTCATGGCGGTGGCCATGGTCAAGGCGGCGGCCCGGGTGGGCCAGGTGGCGGTCCGCGCTGACCGATAGGCACTGAGACAGGCAAGTCATGCACCATGACTTGCCTGTTTTTTTGCCCGCGATAAATCACAGGCAAAGAAAAGCCCGTGATGGGGGCACGGGCTAAAGGGATGTTCATTAGGAGCTGGATTGACCATAGACGCTCGTCTGTGAAAGGTTCGTGAAAGACAACAAGTATTTCACTGTGGGCGTTCATCATCCGTTCAGCGCGGATTCAAGCACGCTGGGCAACTATAGCGTTGAGCCATTTCTGCTGGTGGAGACGCGTAGATGCTAGTGATCGTTGCCTTGCTGGCCCTCGTGGGGCTCGGGGTGTGGTTGACCTACCCACGGGTGGGCAATCTGCTGTTTGTGCTGATTGCACAGGTGCAGGCGCGGCGCGCGCGCTTGAAGGGCGTGGTGGTGCCTATCAAGGGCATGACGCTGGCGACCTGGCAGGGCGGTGAGCGCCAGTCGCCGGCGCTGCTGCTGATCCACGGCTTCAGCGCGGACAAGGGCGTGTGGCTGGATTTCGCGCGGTATTTTACCGACGACTACCGCTTGATCATTCCGGACCTCGCTGGCCACGGCAGCAACGCCTTTGTGCCAGGCGGCGACTACAGCATCGCGGCCCAGGCGCGGCGGATGGTGGCATTGCTCGACGCGTGCCAGGTCGCGCAGGTGCACGTGATCGGCAGTTCGATGGGCGCCTACATCGCCAGTTGGCTGGCTGCGCAGTATCCGGAACGGGTGCTGTCCATGGTGCTGATCGGCGCAGCCGGCGTGCAATTGCCGCAGCCCAATGAAGTGGAAGAGCTGGTCAATGCCGGCGACAACCCTTTCCTGATTCACACGCGGGCGCAGTTTGATCGGTTCTTCGCCATGACCATGGCGTCGCCGCCGTGGATTCCCGAGGTGCTGCTGGCGGCCGAGGCGGCGGTGTATATCAAGCGCCGTGCTGAGCTTGCAGAAATTTTCGCAGACTTCGAAGGCAGCCCCCGCATGGAGCCGTGGCTACCCGAGGTGCGCGTGCCCAGCTTGATTCTGTGGGGCCGCGAAGACCGCATGGTGCCTGTCGCCAGTGCGCAGACCTGGCTCGCCGGCCTTGCGCAGGCGCAACTGCAGATCATCGACGGCGTGGGGCACTTGCCGATGGTCGAATGTCCCGAGCTGGCCGCGCAGTATTGCCGGGACTTTCTCGGCGGCGCCAAAGTGTACAGCTCGATCCGCTCCTAGCTGTACGGGGCGGAGGCGCGCGGATGGCTTTACTGTCGCAGGCCTGCCACCCCCGTTTGGATGCCGCGTCATGGTCATGTCTACCAGCCTGCTGTCAGCTTTTGTGTTGTTTGCCTTCGTATCCTCGATCACCCCCGGTCCGAACAACACCATGTTGCTTGCCTCCGGGGTGAACTTCGGGTTTCGCCGCTCGATTCCCCATGCGCTGGGCATCAGCATCGGCTTCATGCTGCTGGTGATTGCGGTGGGCCTGGGCCTGGGTGAGGTGTTCAAGGTCTTTCCGTGGGCCTACACGGTGTTGCGCTACGTGGGCGCGACGTACCTGCTGTACTTGGCGTGGAAAATCGCCACGGCAGGCGGCATGTCCGACAGCAACGATGAACGCGGCAAGCCCATGACCTTCCTCGGCGCGGCGGCTTTCCAGTGGGTCAACCCCAAGGCCTGGATCATGGCGCTCGGCGCCATCACCACCTATACGCCGGCCGAGGGCTATGTCACCAACGTGCTGGTGATTGCCCTGGTGTTCGCCATCGTCAACCTGCCCAGCGTATGCGTGTGGGTCGGGTGTGGCACTGGCTTGCGCAATGTGCTGCGTGAGCCGCGCTGGGTGCGGCTCTTCAACGGCGTGATGGCGGGGCTGCTGGTGCTGTCGTTGTACCCGATGCTGTTTGCCGGTTGAGATAGCCGCTGCCGCGATTGAGGCTGGATCAGACCGGCGAGATGGTTGCCAGCAGGCCGATGCCGATGGTCAATACCAAAAAGCCGAACAGGAAAAGTGCCATCTTGGTCATAAGGCCTCCGAAGGGAAGGGAGTGGGGATGGCGCTATTGTCCGCCCAGGCGGCTTTTCGATACAGATGCAGATAACAAAGAAAAAACCGTATCAGATGCGTGTGCCGCCGTTCTGCCACGGGCTTTGATCGAGCTCGCTTTTCTCAAGATCAGCGCGTGAGACAGCCACCGCATTTGCCCCTAAGATGGCGCCCACTGCATCAACAATAAACGTGGGCCAACCCTCGATGGAAAGACGCCAATTCAGCGGTGGCATGCAAGGCAAGAACCTGCGCTACCTCAACGAAACCTCGCAGCAGCCGGTGCCGCTCACCCGCGTCGGCTTTTTGCTGCTCGAACACTTTTCGCTGCCGGCCTTCACCCAGACCCTCGACACCTTCGTCACCGCCAACCTGCTGCGGCCTGAACTGTTCGCCACGCGCACCTTTGCTTGCGCGGAGGACGAAGTGATCAGCGACCTCGGGCTGGTCATTCGTCCTGATGCACGCCTGGGCTCGTCAGTGCTGCAGGATCTGGAGCTGCTGGTGATCTGCGGCGGCTTTCGCACCGAACTCAAGGCCGGCGAAGACTTCATCCACCTGCTGCGCAGCGCTGCCGAGCAGGGCGTGAAACTCGCCGGGCTGTGGAACGGCGCGTGGTTCCTCGGGCGTGCGGGCCTGTTGCAAGGCTATCGCTGCGCCATCCACCCCGAACATCGGCCGGCCCTCGCCGAAGTGTCCAAGGCCACCCACGTCACCAGCGAACCCTACGTGATCGACCGCGACCGCCTGACCGCCTCCAGCCCCTCCGGCGCCTTCCACATGGCCCTGGACTGGATCAAGGCCCTGCATGGCAAGGCCCTGGTCGAAGGCATCGAAGACATCCTGGCCTTCGAAGAGTCGCGCTACCGGCGCATCAAGCCGACCGAAAATGTCAGCGTCAGCGCCCCCCTGCGTGAGGTGGTGAAACTGATGGACGCCAACCTCGAGGAACCGCTGGAACTCGACCAGCTCGCGGTCTACGCCGGGCGCTCGCGACGCCAGCTCGAGCGCCTGTTCAAGGAGCAACTGGGCACCACGCCGCAGCGCTACTACATGGAACTGCGCGTGACCGAAGCGCGGCGCTTGCTCCAGCACACCGAGTTGTCACAGGTGGAAGTGCTGGTGGCCTGCGGCTTTGTCTCGCCGAGCCATTTCAGCAAGTGCTACAGCGCGTATTTCGGATATCGCCCCTCGAAGGAGAAGCGGTTGGTCAAGTAGCATGGGCGCGGTAGACAAAAATCCGCACGAATGCTCAGTCAAGGAGAGCTAATGACCATCACGCTTATCGATCGATATCGCGGCAGCTTGCTGGGGCTGGCGTGTGGTGACGCCGTGGGCACGACAGTCGAATTCATGCCGCGCGGCACGTTTGCGCCGGTCACCGATATGGTCGGCGGCGGGCCTTTCCAGCTCAAGCCGGGACAGTGGACCGACGACACCTCCATGGCGCTCTGCCTGGCCGAGAGCCTCCTGCGCAAGAACGGCTTTGACGCGGCGGACCAGATGGCCCGGTACCTGAACTGGTGGACGTGGGGCTACTTGAGTTCGACGGGTGATTGTTTCGATATCGGCATGACCGTGCGTGAGGCGCTGTCGGCGTTCCAACAGCACGGCGACCCGTTTGCCGGATCGACCGCGCCGTTTTCGGCCGGCAATGGTTCGATGATGCGCCTGGCGCCAGTGGTGCTGTTTTACTTTCCAGACCTTCAGCGTATCGAGGACTTTTCCCGCCAAAGCTCGCGGACCACACACGGCGCCCAGGAAGCGATCGAATGTTGCGTGGTGCTCGCGCGGGCCATCGCCGGGGCGTTAGGCGGTGCCGCCAAAGAGCAATGGCTGACGATCCCAAGTACCGGGCTGCAGGCGCCCAAAGTGCTGGCGATTGCCCAAGGCGGCTACCGCGAAAAGACCCGCGAGCAAATCACCGGCTCCGGCTACGCAGTGGCGTCGCTGGAAGCCGCGCTCTGGTGCGTCCTCAACACGGACAGCTTCGCCGAGGCGGTGTTGGCGGCCGCCAACCTGGGGGATGACGCCGACACCACGGCGGCCATCGTCGGCCAACTGGCCGGCGCCCACTATGGTGTGCAAGGAATTCCGGCCGGCTGGCTGGAAAAATTGTGCATGCGTGACGACATCGAGGAAATGGCGGAGGCACTGTTGAAGGCCTCCACCGACAACCCGGCGGCTTAAAACCTGTCCAGTCGATAGGGTGCCAAGCCCGACTGCAACTGATCGCCGCTTGCCAGCCGGCCAACCATCTCCGCCGTCACCGCCGCCTGCGTCAACCCCAGGTGCTGGTGACCAAACGCCAGCAGCACCTTGCCGTCACACACTCGATCAATCACCGGCAGCGAATCCGGCAGCGACGGTCGAAAACCCATCCAGGGCGTTGCACCTTCCTGGCTCAGGTCCTGACGAAACAGGCCTTTGCTCAGTCGATGCAGCTGCCAGGCGCGCTGCATGTTGGCCGGGCGCTCCAGCCCGGCGAATTCCACTGTGCCGGCCAGGCGCAGGCCGCCCGTCATGGGCGTCATGATGAATTTACGCTCCAGGGAGGTCACCGCGAAAGGCAGGCGCTGATGCTCATGCGGCAGCATCAGGTGATAGCCGCGCTCGGTGTCCAGCGGCACGGTTTTGCCCGTCAGTGCCGCAGTGAGCCTGGCCGAGTGGGCGCCACAGGCGATCAGCACCTGGCGCGCGGCCAATGGCCCTTGATCGGTGCTCAGCGTAACGCCTTGATCATCTGTGCGGCCGTCCAGCACCTGGCGCTGGAGAAACTGCACACCCGCAGCTTTCGCCGCCTCGACCAGCTCGCAGACCACCTGATAGGGATCGAGAAAGTGCCCGGTACTCGGAAAAAACAGCCCGCCCAGGATGGCATCGCTCAATTGCGGCGCCGCCTGGCGGATTGCATCGCCGGTCCAGAAAGTCACCGGCACCTGCTGCTGGCGCATGCGCTCCTGCACTGCCTCCAGTGCCGCGCGCGACTCCGGGCGTTCGAATACCAGCAGCGAGCCGTCTTCGCGCAGCAGTTGCGCGCGGTCGATGCTGTGCAGCAAGCGTTGCCACGCGGCCAGGCTGGCTTCGTTCAACGCGCGGATGCCCGCCACCGTACGCCGGTAGTGGGCCGGGCGCAGGTTCAGCAGCAGGCGGATAAACCAGGGCAGGGCACGTGGCAGGTATTTCCAGTCCAGGCGCAGCGGGCCCATCGGGTCCATCAGCATGCCGGGCAAGCGCTTGAGGATCGACGCGTCGGCAATCGGAAACACCTGCTCGGTGGCCAAGTGGCCGGCGTTGCCATAAGAGGCGCCCATGCCGGGCGCCTGCGAGTCGATCACCACCACCTGGCGCCCTTGGCGCGCCAGCTGCAACGCGCAGGCGACCCCGATAATGCCGGCGCCGACCACGGCGATCTCTGTACGCTCTGGCATTGTTCAGGCCTCCCGTTGGCCATCGAGCAGGCGGCGCAGCAGCAACGGGTTGCCCTGTTGCAGCGCCGTCGGCAGCAAGGCGTCGGGGAAGTCCTGATAGCACACCGGCCGCAGGAAACGCAGGATCGCCGCCGTGCCCACGGACGTGCTGCGGGCATCCGAGGTGGCCGGGAATGGCCCGCCATGCACCATGGCATCAGACACTTCCACGCCGGTCGGCCAGCCATTGACCAGCAGGCGCCCGGCCTTGCGCTCCAGCACTGGCAGCAGCGCCTTGGCGTTTGCCAGGTCGGCTTCATCCATCTGAAGCGTGGCGGTGAGCTGGCCTTCGAGCTGTTCGGACACGTGGCGCACTTCTTCATTGTCAGCGCACGCCACGATCAGCGACGCCGCGCCGAACACTTCGGCCTGCAGGTGTTCATTGGCCAGGAAGGCGCTGGCTTCGGTCACGAACAGGTGCGCCTGGCCCTGGTTGGGACCGTGCGCCGGCACGCCGCGGGCCACCACCTTGGCGTGCTGGCTCAAGGCACCGACCCCGGCTTGGAAGGCATTGAAAATACCCGGTGTGAGCATGGTCTGTGCCGCGCTGCGCGACAGCAGGTCTGCCGCCTGTTGGATGAACCGATCCAGGGTCGGGCCCCGAACCGCAATCACCAATCCAGGGTTGGTGCAGAACTGTCCGGCACCCTGGGTCAGCGACGCCACGAACCCCTGGGCCAGGGCGGCGCTGCGTGCTTCGAGCGCCGCTGCAAACAGGTACACCGGGTTGATCGAACTCATTTCCGCATACACCGGGATCGGCTCCGGCCGCGCCTGTGCCGCCTGGGTCAGCGCGATGCCGCCGCTGCGCGAACCGGTAAAGCCGACGGCCTTGATGCGCGGATCGGTCACCAGTGCGATGCCCACTTCGCGGCCCGAACCGTAAAGCAGGGAAAACACTCCCTCGGGCAAGCCACAATCGCTGACCGCCTTGGCCACCGCGCGGCCAACCAGCTCGCTGGTGCCGGGATGCGCCGCGTGGGCTTTGACGATCACCGGGCAACCGGCTGCCAGTGCCGATGCGGTGTCACCGCCAGCCACGGAAAAGGCCAGGGGGAAATTGCTCGCGCCAAACACCGCCACCGGGCCCAGCGCCACGTGGCGTTGGCGCAAATCCGCACGCGGCAGCGGCTGGCGTTGCGGCTGCGCGGTGTCGACGCGCACGTCCAGCCATTCACCGGCGCGCACGGTCCGTGCAAAGGTGCGCAGCTGCGCGCAGGTGCGGCCACGCTCACCCTGGATCCGTGGCACCGGCAAGCCGGTTTCGGCCGCCGCGCGCTCAATCAACGCATCGCCCAAGGCTTCGATGTTCTCGGCAATGGTTTCGAGAAACTGCGCGCGCTGCGCCAATGAAGTCTCGCGGTAGCGATCAAAGGCGGCCCACGCTAGTGCGCACGCCTGCTCGACATGCTCGCCGCTGCCACCGGCGTAGGCCGGCTCCAAGGGCGCGTCGGTGGCGGGATTGATGGCCCGGATCACATCGCGCGTACCGCCAAGGAGTTGCTGGCCGATCAGCATTTTGCCCGTCAGAGTCATGGGGTTTTCCTGGAAAAAAGAGAGGATGGCCGCCGTGAGCACCACGGCGGCGCGTCACGCATCAGTCGCGGTTCTGCTCGGCCGACCAGTCGGCGTACCACTGGCGGAACAGCGCGTACTGGGCCTCGGCATAGCGCCGCTGGGCTTCGCTGAGCACATCGCTCGGGTTGAAATGCAAGGCGTAGCCCTGGTCACCGTTGAGCACCATCAGGTGCTTGTAATACAGCACCAGGTCGCAGCCTTCGTCGAAGGACGACAGCACCGCCAGCGCAGCTTCCAGCTCGCGCGCCAGGCGGCGGGCCTTGGCATCGCCCTTGGCCGCTTGCTTGCTCAGCGCCACCAGGTGCAGCACTTCGCGCGGCAGGGCGTTGCCGATGCCGGTGATCGCGCCGGTGGCGTTGCAGTTGACGAAACCGTGCACCACCTGGGTATCGACGCCGACCATCAGGGTCACGCTGTCGTCCTGGGAGGTGATGTGTTCTGCCGCGTAGCGCAAGTCGGCGCCGCCGCCGAACTCCTTGAAGCCGATCAGGTTCGGGTGTTCGCGGCGCAGTTCGAAGAACAGCTCGGCACGGGTGGCGAAGCCGTAGTAAGGACTGTTGTAGATCACTGCCGGCAGATTGGGCGCGGCCTTGAGGATCGCCGAGAAGTGCGCCTTTTGCGCGGTGGCGGAGGCACCACGCGAAAGCACGCGCGGGATCACCATCAAGCCATGGGCACCGACCTTCGCCGCGTGGGCAGCATGGGCCACGGCCTCACGGCTGTTGACCGCACCGGTGCCGACGATGGTCGGCACCCCGGCGGCCACCAGACGCGCGACGCCTTCCTGGCGCTCGGCTTCGGTCAGCAGCGGCCAGTCACCCATGGAGCCGCAATAGACTACGGCGCTCATGCCGATATCGATCAACTCGCGGCCCTTGGCAACCAGGGCGTCGAAGTCAGGCGTGCGCGCGGCGGTGCACGGGGTCATCAGGGCAGGGATGCAGCCGGTGAAGATGTTGTCGCTCATTGGGTTAACTCCTAACCACGTTCAATCAAAAGGGATGGGCTCAAATGCCCCAGGCAAAAGGGTCCTGCGCGTCGATCAGCAAGGTGCTGTCGGCGGTGATGTAGGCGCGGCCGGTGATGAACGGGCGCACTCGCTCGCCGTCCCATTCATAGCGGCCTTCGAATTGGCTGCCGGTGATGCTGGCTTGTACCCAGATTTCGCCGGGCGCGAGCTTGGCGTCTGCGGCCAGGCACGCCAGCTTGGCGCTGGTGCCAGTGCCGCACGGGGAGCGGTCGTAGGCTTTACCGGGGCACATCACGAAATTGCGGCTGTCGGCCTCGGCGTCGTCGGCGAACAATTCGATATGGTCGATCGGCGCGCCATCCGCACCCTGGATGCCCTGGGTTTCCAGGGCCTTGAGCATCGCCCAGGTGTAATCGGTGAGGGCGTCGACGTTGTCCATCTGCAGGCGTTGGCCATGCTCGGACACCAGGAAAAACCAGTTGCCGCCCCAGGCGATATCGCCCAGCACTACACCATGGCCCGGCACGTCCACGGCGACCTGGCGGCGATGGCGGTAGGCGGGCACATTGCGCAGTGTCACCGCGCCGTCGGTGTGCAGCGTCGCGGCCACCGGGCCAACGGGGGTGTCCACGGTGTGCACGCCCGGCGTGATCCGGCCCAGATGGTGCAGGGACGCGATCAGGCCAATCGTGCCGTGACCGCACATGCCCAGGTAGCCGGCATTATTGAAGAAGATCACCCCGCAGGTGGCACCCGGTGTAACGGGCGCGCAATACAGCGCACCGACCAGCACGTCGTTGCCGCGCGGCTCCAGGATGCAGGCGCGGCGCCATTGGTCATGCTCGCTGCGCAGGTGCTCCAGTTGGTCGGCAATGGTGGCGCCGCTCAGGGCGGGGAAACCGCTCATCACCAGGCGCGTTGGTTCGCCGCCGGTGTGGGAGTCGATCACATGCAGTCGCTTCATAAAACGCTCCAATCAGTGGGTAGCCGGTGCCAGCGGTGCGTGGGACGGGGACTCGTCGACGGCTTCGCTTTCATCCGCTTCGTGTTCCAGGCGCACCAGGTGGGCCGGCACGCCAGTGGCGGCGCCCCAGTAGTAGATGCCGAGGGCGCAGACCGCGACGACGACGGTGTCGAACGGATGACTGAGCACGCCGATGCCGCCGAAACTGCCGAGCTTGGACAGCAGGATGGTCACTGCGTAGAAACCGATCAGCCACGCCGACGAGCGCACTTGTTGCTTGAGGTTCAGGTGCGCGGTCGGCACCCAGCGGGCGCACAGCAGGTACACCACGAACATCAGGATCTGCAGGCCAAGCAGCCACGAAACGGTGCTCCAGCCCGACCAGTACACGATCAGTGCGGCGACGATGAACGACAGCGGGCCGAGCACTGCCATGCCCTTGACCCGGAACGGCCGCGCCATGCTTGGTGCATTGCGACGCAGCGCGGCGACGGTCACCGGGGCCACGGCATAGCTGAGGATCAGCGCGGCGGACACCACGTTGATCAACGCTTCCCAGGACGGGAACGGCAGGGTCCAGAACACTGACAGGGCAAAGGTCAGCCACAGCGCCGGGCGCGGGATACCGGATTTCTCATCGATGCGCGTGAAAATCTTGAAGAACGTGCCGGTCTGCGCCCAGCCGTACACCACGCGCGGCGTGGCGTTCATGTAGATGTTGCCGCAGCCGCTGGGCGAAATCACCGCGTCGGCCACCACCAGGTAGGCCAGCCAACCCACACCCAGTGCGAGGGCGATATCGCGATACGGCAGCGCCAGTTCCTTGCTGATCCCGGCCCAGCCATTGGCGAGCATTTCGGTGGGTACGCCGCCGAGAAACGCGGTCTGCAGCAGCACATAGATGGCAGTCGACAACAGCACCGAGAGGATCAGCGCAATCGGAATCGTGCGTTGCGGGTTCTTCACTTCACTGGCCACCGAAATGATCGGCGTCAGCCCCAGGTAGGCAAAAATCACGCCGCCGGCCGACACCGCCATCTCGATGCCCGAGAGGCCGAACGGTGCAAAGCCGTGCACCTGGAAATTCTCCGGCTTGAAGAAGGTGAACAACACGCCGATCACCAGCAACGGCACGATGAACTTGAACACGCTCACCAGGTTGTTGGCGATGGCGAAGGTCTTCACGCTGCGGTAGTTGAGCACGAAGAACAGGCACAGCAGGGCGAATTGCACCAGCCAGCCGAGGGTGGTCGGGTCACTGGAGCCGGTCTTGGTCAGCTCGGGAAACCACGCGGCGGCGTATTGGCGCGAGGCGACCACTTCAATGGCGACCAGGCTGGAAAACGCGATCAACGTGATAAAGCCCATCAGGTAGCCCAGCAACGGGCCGTGGGAGTACACCGGGTAACGCACCACGCCGCCGGCGCGGGGCAATGCCGCGCCCAGTTCGCAGTAGACGATGCCCAGCAGCAGCACCGCGAAACCACCGATCAACCAGGAGAAAATCCCGGCTGGACCGGCGATTGCCGAGACGTGGCTGGCCGCGAACAACCAGCCGGAACCAAAGATCGCACCCAACCCGATAAAGGTGAGGTCCATCAACGAAAGTTGCTTTTTGAACTTGCCTTGACCTGACATAGCGTCGCCTTCTTGTGAGTTATTGGATAGGCATGCAGTGGCGCTATCGTGAACGCATCGGCAGGGCGCCGATTGATGTTTTGCGCAAGCGCGAATGACGAATTCAGCACAGTTTTCCGCGCTCGACAGCGCCCCGGGCATGCGGCAATCTGCTCGGCGTCCGCGTCAGAAAGTGGGGAGAGAGACCATGCTGCACAGCGCATTTGCGACCCTTTGCCAAGGGAGCGAGGCCAGCCGCCCGCACAGCATCGAGCAGCTATTGGCCGGCGTCGCCCAACTGCTGCCGATGCTGGATGTGATCCCCAACGCCGCGATCTTCATCAAAGACATGGACGCCCGTTACCTCCTCGCCAACCGCACCCTGGTGCAACGCTGCGGCCTCAAGCACCTGCAGCCGCTGCTGGGCAAGACCAGCGCCGAGGTGTTCCCCGCGCAGTTGGGGCCGGGCTACACCGAGCAGGATCGGCGCGTGCTGCAAGAAGGCTTTGTGCTCGAAGACCAGCTTGAACTGCACCTCTACGGCACCCGCGAACCGGGCTGGTGCCTGACCCACAAATGGCCGCTGTACAACCACACAGGCCAAATCATCGGCCTGGCTGGCCTCTCGGTCGACCTGCAATCGGCCAGCGAAACCCACCCGGCCTACCAGCGCCTGGCAGCGGTGGACGAGCACATCCGCGCGCACTTCAACCGCCGCGTGACCCTCGGTGAACTGACGCGGATCGCCGGTATTTCCGTGGCCCAGCTGGAGCGTTACTGCAAGCGCGTGTTCCACCTCACCCCCCGGCAGATGATCCAGAAAATGCGCCTGGAACACGCCCACCGGCTGTTGCACTCGGACATGCCGATTACCGAGGTGGCGCTGCAATGTGGCTACACCGACCACAGTGCGTTCACCCGCCAGTTCAAGGCGTCGACGGGATTTACGCCGAGGCAGTATCGGCAGGCGACCGGCGGAGCGGATTAGCCCCCGAACATCGCAATGCAACGAATGGCCCGCGTACGCCTCATATGTCTACGAGTAATGTTTCACGACGACAGGTACCAAGCTTATGACGGCGGCTGAAAACAACCATGTGAACTGGCTGGTAGAACAATCGATGCTGCATGCGGCTCGCCAGCGCGCCAAGCTCTATTCGGGGCAGGGCCGGTTGTGGCAGCAGCCGTACGCGCAGACCCGGCCGCGTGATGCGTCGGCGTTGTCGTCGGTGTGGTTTACCGCCTACCCGGCGTCGATCGTGACCCGCGAGGGCGGTACGGTGCTGGAGGCGCTGGGGGACGAGAGCCTGTGGCATGCGCTGTCGAAAATCGGCATCCAGGGCATTCATAACGGCCCGCTGAAGAAATCCGGCGGCCTGACCGGCAGCACGCACACGCCGACCATCGACGGCAATTTCGACCGCATCAGCTTCGAGATCGACCCGCAGCTGGGCACCGAGGCGCAGTTGCAGGCGTTGACGCGCATGGCCGCGGCGCACAATGCGGTGATCATCGACGATGTGATTCCGTCCCACACCGGCAAGGGCGCGGACTTCCGCCTGGCCGAGATGGCCTACGAGGATTATCCCGGCCTGTACCACATGGTCGAGATCCGCGAGGAAGACTGGCCGTTGCTGCCCGACGTGGCCGAAGGACGCGATGCGCAGAACCTCAGCCCTGCGCAGGTGGATGCGCTGCGTGACAAGCACTACATCGTCGGCCAGTTGCAGCGGGTGATCTTCTTCGAGCCGGGTGTGAAAGAGACCGACTGGAGTGCTACCCAGGTGGTGATCGGCGTGGATGGCAAGCCGCGTCGCTGGGTGTACCTGCATTACTTCAAGGAAGGCCAGCCATCGCTGAACTGGCTCGACCCGACCTTCGCCGCCCAGCAGATGATCATTGGCGATGCCTTGCACGCCATCGACGTGATGGGCGCGAAAATCCTGCGCCTGGATGCCAACGGCTTCCTCGGGGTGGAGCGCAAGCTCGATGGCACGGCCTGGTCGGAAAGCCATCCGCTGTCGATCACCGGCAACCAGCTGCTTGGCGGCGCGATTCGCAAGGCGGGCGGCTTCAGCTTCCAGGAATTGAACCTCACCGTGGATGACATCGCATCGATGTCCCATGGCGGCGCCGACCTGTCCTATGACTTCATCACCCGTCCCGCGTATCAGCATGCGCTGTTGATGGGCGATGCCGAATTCCTGCGCCTGATGCTGCGCGAAATGCATCGCCAGGGCATCGACCCGGGCTCGCTGATCCACGCGCTGCAAAACCACGATGAACTGACTCTCGAGCTGGTGCACTTCTGGACCCTGCACGCCCACGACACCTTCCTTTACCAGGGCCAGACCTTCCCCGGCAACATTCTGCGCGAGCACATCCGCGAGCAGATGTACGAGCGCCTGGCCGGCGAGCATGCGCCCTACAACCTCAAGTTCGTCACCAATGGGGTGTCCTGTACCACCGCCAGCATCATCACGGCGGCGTTGGGCATTCGTGACCTGGAGGCGATTACCCCGGCGGATATCCAGCAGATTCGCCAGATCCATTTGCTGTTGGTGATGTACAACGCCATGCAGCCGGGAGTATTTGCCTTGTCGGGTTGGGACCTGGTGGGTGCGCTGCCCTTGTCTGCCGATGAGGTGGCGCACTTGATGCAGGACGGCGACACGCGCTGGATTCATCGCGGCGCCTATGACCTGGTAGACCTGAACCCTGAAGCCGAACTGTCCGCCGGGCAGATGCCGCGCGCGAAAAGCCTTTACGGCAGCCTGAACAGCCAGTTGCAGGACCCTGAGTCATTCGCCTCGCAACTGCAGAAAATCCTCGCCGTACGCCGCGCCTACGACATCGCGGCGAGCCGCCAGATCCTGGTGCCGGACGTGCAGCATCCAGGCCTGCTGGTGATGGTCCACGACTTGCCGGCGGGTAAAGGCACGCAGATTACCGCGCTGAACTTCGGCGCCACGCCGATCACCGAAACCCTGCACCTGCCCGACATCGCGGCCGGGATGGTGGTGGACATCATCAACGAGCGTGTGGAGGGCGATCTCACTGCCGAAGGCGAGTTCACCATCACCCTGGATGCGTATGAGGGGCTGGCGTTACGGGTGGTCAGCAGTTCGCCGATGCTCTAGGGCCCGAATGCCGCCATCGCTTCATCAATGAAATGCCGCAGCTTGGCGGTGCGCTGGCGGTCGGCGGGGTAAATCAGGCTCATGGGCTTGGAGGGCCCTTCAAAGTTGGGCAGCACCCGCACCAGTTGGCCGCTGGCGAGTGCCGGGGCCAACAGGTCGAGTGCTGCCATCATCACGCCAAAGCCGGCAATCGCCGCCTTGAGCTGCGCGTCGGCGCTGTTGACCCGCAACCGGCTGCCGACCTGCACCGGGTAGGCTTTGCCGTGGCGGGTGAACGTCCATTCCTTGTCCATCACGCGGTCGGTGAACACATACCCCAGGCAGGCATGGTCGGCCAGTTCGTTCGGCTGTGTGGGGGTGCCGTGTGCCTGCAGATAGGCCGGTGACGCGCATACCAGCAGTTGGTAGGGGCGCAATGGCCGTACCACCAGGCTGGTGCTGTCGGCTACGCCGGGATCGCCGATGCGAAATGCCGCCTCGATGCCCTCGGCAATCAGGTCGACGTAGCGGTCGGTCAGGTCGAGGTCGATCTCGACGCGCGGATGCTGCGCCAGGAAGTGGTTGATCACCGGCATCAGGCTCTGCGCGCCAAAGTTCTGCGGCGCGCTGATCTTCAGCGCGCCCATCGGCTGGGCATGCGACTCCAGCGCCAGCGCATCCGCGGCTTCGACATCCGCCAGCACGCGCACGCAGCGCGTGTAGTAGGCGCGACCGAACTCGGTGAGTTGCTGGCGCCGAGTCGTGCGGTTGAGCAAGCGCACTTGCAGGTGCTGTTCCAGGTGATCGATGTAGCGCGCGATCATCTGGGGTGACAACCCCAGCGTGCTGGCGGCGCCCGCGAAGGAGCCGGCATCGGTAGCCGTGACGAAGACGTGCATGGCGCGAAATTTATCCATCATTCATCACTTTCAGTTGTTAATGTGTCAATTAGTGGTCTGTTTATCTTGATCAGGGTGGCGAATAGGCTAGCACCTTTTCCAGGAGACCTCCGATGAACCCGCCAGAAATCTTCCAGCACATTGCCCGCAGTCGTCGTGTAACGCGGCAGTTTTTATCGACGCCGTTGACCGAGCAACAGATCAATCGCGTGCTGCTCGACGCCCAGCACAGCCCGTCCAACTGCAACACGCAGCCGTGGCACGTGCACATCGTCAGTGGCCATACCCGTGACCGTCTCTCGGCCGCATTGCTCGACGCCGACAACCGCCAGCACTTCACCGCCGATTTCGAGTTCGACATCGACGCCTATACCGGCGTGTTCGCCCAACGTGCGCAAGACAGTGGTCGCGCCCGCTATGAGGCGATTGATATCGGCCGTGATGACCACGCCGCGCGCCTGGCCTGCCTGCGCCACAACTTGACGTTCTTTGATGCTCCCCACGTGGCCTTCTTGTTCATGCCGCACATCGGCGATCACGTGCGTTCGGCCGGCGATATCGGCATGTATGCGCAGACCTTCCTGCTGTCGTTGCAGGCGCGCGGGCTAGGCGGAATTCCGCAGACCTTGTTGGGGATGTATGCCGATACGGTGAGGGAGGTGTTGGGGGTGAGTGAGGACTTGAAGCTAATGTTCGGCATTTCATTCGGCTATGCCGATGCGCATTCTGCCTCCAATTTTGTCGAGGTGGGGCGCGCCGCGTTGGAGGACAGCGTGGTGAGGCATCACTGAGCCCCGCCCGTGAACGGCTGGAGCGCGCTCGCCAGCGCTCCAGCACGTCGCGCCTTCAGGGTTGCGCGCGCGCCTGCGCCGCCTGCAACACCCGCAGCAGATTCCCGCTCCAGATATTCGCCACCTGCTGCTCGTTGTAACCGGCATCCAGCAAGCGCTGGGTTACCACGGGCAATTGGCTGACGTCTTCCAATCCGCTCACGCCACCGCCGCCATCCCAGTCCGCACCGATACCGACATGATCCGGGCCGGCCACTTCCAGCAGGTGCAGCAGGTGCTGCATGAAGACATCGAGGTCGGCCTTGGGCTGGGCAAAGCGCTGGTTGATCGTGTCGCGTTCCTGGTAGAGGTCCTTGATTTGTTCCGGGCTGAGGGCGGCGAGGTTGTGAAAGCGTGCGCCGAGCGCGGCCATGGCTTTGTTGCGCTCCGGGTTGGGTGTCAGCGGGATCAGGTAGTCGCTGTAGGCGTTGACCTGAATAACCCCACCTTTTGCCGCCAGTTGGCGCACGCGGGCGTCGTCGAGGTTGCGCGGGTGCGGGTTGACCGCGCGGCTGCTGGAGTGCGAGGCGATGATCGGCGCGCTGGACAACGCGAGCATCTGGTCGAACACCGCATCACTGGCATGCGACACATCCAGCAGGATGCCCAGGCGGTTGGCCCTTTGCACCAAATCACGGCCCTTGGGGCTCAGGCCTTTCCATTCGGGCAGTGCGGTGGCGGAATCGGCCAGGTCGTTGTTCATGAAATGCACCAGGCCGAGCATGCGCAAACCCTGGCGATAGTAGGTGTTGAGCAACGCGGGGTCGGAGCTGAGCGGGTCGGCGTTTTCCATACTGATGAAGACCACGCGCTTGCCCTCGGCGGCGATGCGGCGGGCGTCGTCGGCGGTGAGGGCCAGGGCGAAGCTGTCGGGATTGCGGTCGATCACATCGCGAATGCGGGTCAGGGTTGCCAGCCCATAGGCGCTGGCATACGCACGACCTTCCTCGGTGCGCGGGCCCTGGGGCGTGTACACCGCGAAGAAACCACCGTCCAGGCCACCTTCGCGCATGCGCGGCAAGTCGACCTGGCTGCCATCCTGGCGGTAGTCATGGCGTTCGAGAATGTTCCAGCCGGGGCGGGTCAGGGTCAGGGGGGTATCCAGGTGGCTGTCGAGTACCAGCAGGCGTTGGTGCAGGGCCAGGGTCGCGGGGCTGACCACGGTGTCGGCGTTGGCCAACAACGGCAGCAAGGCGAGCAGCAGCAGGCGCTTGTTCATGTTCAGAACTCCATGCTCAGGGTGCTTTGGAAGGTGCGCGGCGAGCCCGGGCGGAAGACCGCGGGGCCGCTGGTGCTGGTGAGGATGTAGCCCAGGTAGTCCTTGTCGAACAGGTTGTCGACGTTGAAGCGCACCTTCACATTTTTCAGCGGCCCGTAATGCAGGCGCTCGCCACCCAGGTCCAGGTAGGCGTTGTAGAGGGTGTAGCCGGGTACCGATTCGCTGTTGGTGAAGTTGCTGTAGCGCTCGCCGATATAACGCGCCGAGAAATTCAGCACTGCCCACGGCGCCAACTCATAGGTGACGCCGGCCTGGGCCAGCCAACGCGGGCTGTCGGGTACCTCGTTGTGCTTGATCGAAAGGCCGCCGGCGTCGTTCTGGAACGTCGAGGTGTTGTAGGTCAGGTTGCCGTTGAGCACGACTTTGTCAGCCAGGTACGGCAGCTTCCATTGCCCGCTCAGTTCACTGCCGTAGGCCTGCACCTTGCCGACGTTCTGGTAGTAGGTTTCGACCTGGCTGCTGCCGGGGACCGGCGAGGCGAAGGCTTGCAGGCGGTTGTCGAAGTCGGTGCGGTACAGCGCCCACGCAGCGTTGAAGCTCGGGCGATTGATGCGGTAGCCGACTTCATAGTTCTTCGCGCGTTCGGCTTCCGGCGGTGGTGCGCTGGGGCTGGCGGCGCGGAAGATATCGTCGGCACCGCGCGGCAGCGCCATGTTTTCCGAGTAGGAGGCGAACACCTGGGTGTCGTCGGTCAGGTTGTAGACCAACCCGGCCTGGGGCAGGAACGCGTCGTTCCACTGGGTCGCGATACGCGGCTGGCGGTTGTTGATGTAGTCGCCGGCATTGCGGTAACCCTCGATGCGGTATTTCAGGTGCAGGCTCTTGAACCCGTACTGCAGGCGCAGGCGATCATCGAGCAGTGTCCAGGTGTCCTTGAGGTGGTACTGCAGCGAGTCGCGAGTGGAACTGAAATCGCCTTGCAGGTGCACCGGCTCATTGAACAACGGTTCGCCGGCCGGGCTGCCGTCGGTGAGGTTGTAGCGCGCCTGCTGACGGTTGAACACATCGGTCTCGGCCCACACGCCGGTGTCGATCTGGTGCTGGCCGACCTCCCATTGCAGGCCGGTGCGGCCGCCAAATCGATGGCCGCTGAGGGACGACAACCCGTATTGCACGCCGCGAGGTGCGAACAGGCCATCGACGTTACCTTCGGCGTTGTGCAGCGCCAGGGAAGTGGCGTAGGCCTCGGGGGATACGCCAAAGCCTTTCTTGGCCTCGTAGTACAGCGTGGTGTAGTTGAGCAGGTCGGGGCGAATCTCGAACTGGCCGCCGAGGCTGTACAAGGTGTCGCGCCGCTGGTTGACCGCCTGCTTGTAGAACTGGTTGTAGTTGGTGTTGCTGTAGCGCACGCCGGGCACGGTCTCGGGCAAGTCGGGCAGGCTGCCGAGATAGGCGAAGTAACGGCCCGAGCGGCCGAACGGGTCGTTGGCGCTGCCGTCGTACTGGGCGATGCTCACGTACGGCGAGTCATAGTCGTAGAACGCGTTGTGCACCGCGCGCAGCCATACCTCATCACGATCACCGAAGCGGTAGCGCACCTTGGCTTCCAGGTGCTCGCGGTCAATGGTGCCGGGACCGCGCCACAGGTCACCGTCGATTTTAGAGCGGCTGAAATACGCCGACAGGCCCTGGTACTCACCGCTTTGCAGCTTGACGAAACTGCGCCGCAGGCTGTCGCTGCCCAGGGTGTAGGAGAGGCTTGCGCCGGGCTCGACCGTGGGGTTGCTGGTCTGGTAATCCACATACGGGCCCAGGGACGCGTAGCCCGATTGCGAGACATCGCCGGCGCCGGTGGAGGCGGTAACCCGCTCGGTGTTTTCGTTGTCGACGTAGCGATAGATCGGGCTGCCGCCAAACTGGTCGGTGCGCCCCAACGGCACACCGTCGATGGAAAAACCGATCTGCTGCAGGTTGAACGCGCGCACGAACACCGAGTTGCCGAACTCATACAAGCCCAGCGCATCGTTGACCTGCACATTGAAACCGGGCAGCGCCTCGAGCATTTTCAGGCCCGAGGTACCGGCCGGTGCCGACAGCAACGCCTGGTGTGAAATGGTCAGGGTATTGCTGATCTTGTCTTCGCCGATGGCGGCGCTGGCCTCGGTCACGCGCGCGCCGACCACCTCGACTTTGCTCAGTTGCGGTTCGGTGGAACTGGCGGCCTGCGCCGCCCAACTGGAATCGGCCAGCAACAGGCTGGCGAGCAGGGTTTTACGGTACTGAGCAATCATTGTCTGTCCTTGGCAAAGAGGTGGCGTCAAAAATCGGCGTGGGCCTTGGCGAGAAACTCGGGCTGGGCCCACTCGTGCACGCTGAAGTCGTTCTGCAGGAACCCGCGTTGCACCAGGAAGTCCTTTTTCAACTCCAGGGCGGCGAGGTTCTGCGCGGCCAGTTGCGGCACGAAATCCAGCTCGGCGATGGCGCGGCGGATAAACCCGGCATCCGGCAGGAAGGTCACCCGCGTGAACAGCTCGGCGGCGGCATCGCGGTGCTGGTTGATCCAGTGGCCGGCGCGGATTGCAGCGCGCAGGAATGCCACGACCACCTCGGGGTGTTCTTCGGCAAACGCGCGGTTGACGGTGGTGGCGTAGGGGCCGTTGTGGTTTTTCAAGGTCCAGTCCGGGTAGCGTTCCAGGTCCTCGATCACCGTGAATTCGCCGCTGGCCAACAGCGCCGGCACGTGCCCGGCAGCCACGTGCACCGCATCCACACGCCCTTCGGCCAACGCCTGGACTTCATGCCCAGGCTTGCCATGCAACCCATGCAGTTGCGACCAGAACGCCGAAGGCCGGATCGCCGGCTGCAACGTCTGCGGATCACCTTCGTCCTCAAGCTCGATCAGCCGCACCTGCGACGGTTCCAGCCCCGCCAGTTGCAGGGCATTGAACAAGCCGTGTTCGGCCAGGGCCTTGAGCACATCGACCCGCGCCATATTGCGGCTGACCGGCACCCCGATGCGCTTGCCGAACAGGTCGGCGACCTGGCGGATGCGGCCCTCGGCGCGCACCAGAATCTGCCCGGCGCGCTGCGTGGCAGTCGTGGCGACCAGGAGCGTGTCGGCCTGGTCGGCGCGCGCCCACAAGGCCGGCACGGCACCGCCGTCGCGAATCAGCCGCGATTCGCCATGGGTGAAGTGCGGCAACCAGCCAAGGTTTTCCGGCAGTGAACGCAGATAGATGGCTTCGGCGCCGACGCGTTGGTATTCCTCATCCAGCCAGCCGAATTCCACGGCGATGTTCGACGCGACCAACAACGGGCAAATGCTGTAGTGGGTGGGCAGTGTATGGCTCATGACAGATTCCTCGAGGCAGGTGGGGTGACACTCAGGCGTTCCAGGCCTTGTTGCAGGTCGGCGATCAAGTCCTCGACCGCTTCAAGGCCCACATGCAGGCGCAGCAACACGCCGGGTTCGATGTGCGCGGAAGGGTGGCGTTGTTGCGGGCGAATCAGGCTTTCGAAACCGCCCCAGCTGGCACCCATGGCGAACAGCTGCAGGCTGTCCAGAAAGGCCTTGGCCTGGGGCGCGTAGACGGGCTTGAGCACCACGCCGAAGAGCCCGGTGGAGCCGAGAAAGTCGCGCTTGAATAACGCGTGCCCGGTGGCCTCGGGCAAGGCCGGGTGCAGCACTTGGGCGACTTCGGGGCGCTGCTGCAACCACTGCGCGACCGCCAGTGCCGAACGCTGGTGCTGACGCAGGCGTACACCCAGGGTGCGCAGGCCGCGCAGGCCGAGGTAGGCATCGTCGGCGCTGGCGATATAGCCGAGGTGGCGCACGGTTTCGCGCACTGACGCGTACAGCGTTTCGGTGGTGACGATCACGCCGAGCATGGCGTCGCTGTGGCCTACCAGGTACTTGGTGGCGGCATGGATCGAGATGTCCACGCCGTGCTCGAACGCCTTGAAGAACAGCGGCGTGGCCCAGGTATTGTCGAGCATCAGCAGCGCGCCGTGGGCATGCGCGGCTTCTGCGAGGGCGGGAGTGTCCTGCACTTCAAAGGTGCTGGAACCGGGTGCTTCGGCGTAGACCAGGCGGGTGTTGGGGCGCAGCAAACCGGCGATGTGGGCACCGAGCATCGGCGCGAAATAGGTGGCCTGGATGCCGTAGCGCGGCAGTACCTGGTCAAACACCTGGCGGGCATGCCAGTAGCAGTTGTCGGTCACCAGGATATGGTCGCCGGCCCGCGCCACAGCCAGCACCGCGCCGACAATCGCCGCCAGCCCACTGGGCATGATCAGCCCGCGAAAGCCGCCTTCCAGCTGTGCCACGGCGTCTTCGAAGGCGGCGGTGGTGGGGTTGCCGTTACGGCCGTAGATGTGCCCGCGATAGTGCGGGTCGTCGGCCTGTTGCAGGTGGTTTTCGAGAGTGCCGGTGTCGGGCCAGATAAAGGTCGAGCTGCGGTACACCGGGGTGTTGACGGTGCCGGCGTGGTTGGCCGGATCGCGGCCCAGGTGAGTCAGGCGGGTATCGTCGCGCAAGGGGGGCTTACTCCAGGAGGGGCTCATGCGCGTTCCAGCCGCTTGGCCCAGCGTGAAAGGGGGTGGATGTAGATAAAGAACGCGATGAACACCAAGCCGTAGGCGGGTAGCAGCAGGTCGTTGCGCAGTTGGGTCGAGAGGTGCGACTGCACGGTGGTCATCAACTCTTCCACCCCCAGCAGGTTGGCGAGGGAGGTGGACATGGTCACCGCGCAATACAGGTTCATCCACGGCGCCACCAGGCTCGGCAGTGTCTGCGGGATGATCACGTGACGCAGCGCCTGGCCGTGGCGCATGCCCAGGGCCTGGGCGGCTTCCCATTGGCCGGTCGGCACTGCACGCACGGCGCCGCGCACGATCTCCGAGACGTAGCCGATGGCAGGCATGGCCAGGCCCAACGCGACCTTGAGCCAGTCCGGCAGTTGCCACCAACGCCCGGCCCACTGCACTTCATAGGGCAGCAGGTAGGCCACGTAGAACATCACCACCAGCCACGGCAAGTTGCGCAGCAAACGGCTCAGATGCCCGGCGCCACGCCGCAGGCCGGGGTGGGCGCTGACCTGCAGGCTGCCGAGCGCCACACCGCCGAGCGTCGCCACCAGCATCGCGGTGATGCCCATCAGGATGTTCAGGCCAAAGCCTTGCAGCAGGGCCGGCGCCCACTGCCACAGCAGTTGGAAAAGGCTCGATTCAGGCGGCATCGGGCAGCTCCTGGCCAGGGAGGCGCAGATGGTCTTCGAGGCGGCGCAGCAGCCAACTGCTCAGGCCGATCAACAGCAGCCAGACCAGCAGCAGTACCTGCATCATTTCCGCGACGTTGAAGTTGTCCGACCAGATCCGGTTGCTCGCATAGAGCAGTTCCGGCACCGCAATCGCGTAGGCGATCGAGGTCGACTTGATGGTTTGCACCACCGTATTGCCCATCGCCGGCAGGCTGTTGCGCAGGGCCAGCGGCAGCACGATGTGGCGCAATACCGTGCGCCCGTGCAGGCCCAGGGCGGCGGCCGCGTCGAGGGTGGCGCGCGGCACCGCGTCGATGCCGGCGCGCAGGTTTTCGGCCTGGAATGCGCCGCTGTGCAGGGCAATCACGATGATTGCCCACTGCGTGCCATTGAGCAGGCGCACACTGGCGCCGTCCACCAGCGGCAACAATGCGCCGACGCCAAAGTAGAAAAAGAACAGCTGCACCAACAGCGGCGTATTGCGAAACAACGCGATGTACGCCGCACTCAGGTGACGCCACAGCGGGCGGCGCGAACCCAGGCCGGCGGCGCCGAGAATCCCCATGACCAGCGACAGCGCGATACTTGCCACCGACAACAACAGGGTCAGCCCCAGACCGAGCAGGAAGCGCTGGCGGTCCATCGGGTCCCACAGGATGCTCAGCGACAGCCCATGCTGTTCCAGCCATAGGCGCAGATTGATTTCACTCATGGCTGGCCCGTGCATGCTGCTGCGCGACCCAGGCATTGGGGGTTAGGCCGTAACGCTGTTCCAGGTCGATGATCACGCCGTGGGCATGCCAGCCTTCGACGATGCCCGACACGGCGGCCAGCAGCGCCGGCTGGCCCTTGCGCAGGGCGATACCCCAGGGCGCCGGGTCCTGGCCTGGCAACTTGACTTCGTAATCGGCCCATTCCGGCTGGCGCGCCAGGGCGCTGTACAACGCATCGTCACCCATCGCCCCGAGGCAACGGCTGTCGGCAACGGCCTTGCGCACTTCGGCGGTGCCGTTGAACGAGGCGAATTGCACGCCATAGCGGCTTTCAAAGGGGCGTACCCACACACTGGTGGCAGGCGCGCACAGGGTTTTGCCGCGCAGGCTTTGCCAGTCCGGCACGGCGGTGCTTTTCGGCGCGAATACCGTGGCGGCCGAGCTGTAGAAACCCGGGCTGGCAAAGTCCACTTCACGCCGCCGCGCCGGGGTGTCGAGCAACGAAGTGACCAGCACTTCGCAACGCCCCTGGTCGAGGAACAGCAAACGGTTCAACGGGTTGACCTGCACCAGTTGCAGCTTCAGCGGCTGGCCGACCTTGGCGGACAGCTGCTGTTGCAGGTCGACGATCAGGTCCATGATCAAGCCGGCGGGTTTGCCTTGGGCGTCCAGGGTCTTGAACGGCGGGAATTCGTCACTGGTGCAGACGTTCAGCGTGCCGCGCGATTGCGCACGTTCCAGCAGGGGCTCGGCATGGGCGGGCACGGCGAACACTGCCAGGAGCGCGAGGGCGGCGACCGTCCGGCTCATGTCGCACTCCAGCCCAGCCGCGAACGCTGCGCCGCGCCGCTGGGGAAGGGCTGCGGCGTGCCGAGTTGCTGGGCCAGGAAGGTCAGATAGGCGGCTTCTTCAAGGTTCACCAGCAAGCGCGTCGCCGCGAGCACATCACGCTCCGACCAGGCAAACGGCCCATGATTGGCCAGCAACGCCGCCGGCGCGTGGGGATGCTCACGCAGCGCCGCGACCACCGGCTCCGGCGCGTAACGCGGGCCCCAGGCGGTCAGCGGGATTTCCTCATCTTCCGCCAGGATCCCCAGCAGCTGTGCGGCGTGAGCACGCAGTGGGCGCCCGGCGATGGCGAAGGCGGTGAGGTACGGCGAGTGGGTGTGGATCACCGCATTGACTTGCGGGCGCTCGCGGTAGATCGCCACATGCAGCGCGGCAACTTCCTGGAGGTTGTCGGTGAGGCTGCCCTGGCTGTGGCGCAGGTCGAAATCGACGATGGCCGCCACGCCACTGTCAGCGCCGCTGAGCGAGGCAATCACCAGCCGCTCCTCGCCGGGAATGCGCAGGCTGATGTTGCCTGCCTCGTTGCTCGACAGCGCCTGGTGCTTGATCAGCAACTGCTTGGCCAGGGCAAATTCGTGTTCGAACACTTGGGTAAAACGCACAGGATCAAAGCTCATCGGGAACTCCTTGTGAGGGTCAGAAGCGGTAGTCGGCTTTCACGTAGTAGAAGGCGCCTTCGGCACCAGCCGGCGAGATGCTCTGGTAGGCCACGCGCCCGCCGACAAAGCGGTTGGCGACGTCGATCTTGTCCGGGTAGCTGTCGAAAATATTGTTGCCGCCCAGGGTCAGGGTGAGTGCCTGGCTGATGTCGTAGGACACGCTGGCGTTGCTCACCCATTGCGCCGAAAAGGTCTGGTCGCGGGCTTCGCCGAGGTTGGAATCGAGGGTGTAGGTGCCGTAGCGAATGGTGTTCCAGCTCGCCTGCCAGGCCCCCTTGCGCCAGTCGGCACCGAGGATCAGCTTGCTGTTGGGCGAGGCGCTTTCCACGTAGCTCAAGGCTTCACGATTGATCAGGGTGATGCCGGTGCCAGCCAGGGGGCCGGGGTTGTCCTTGATGTCGGTGACCTGGGTCTTGCTGTAGTTGAAGGCGCCGTTGAGGGTCAACTGGCTGGCATCGGCCAGGTCCAGGCGATAGTGGGCAGCGACGTCGACGCCGCTGGTCTTGGTGTCCAGCGCATTGGTGAAAAAGCTCACCCCGGAGTAATTGCCATAGCCTTGGTTGGCGAGAATCTGGCTGACCTGGGTGCCGCTGAGGGTTTCCGACAGGGCGATGCGGTCCTTGATGCGGATGTGGTACGCATCGACGCTGACGCTGGCGCGCTCAATCGGTTGCCAGACCACGCCGAGGGACAGGCTGGTGGATTTTTCCGGCTTCAGGTCAGTTGCGCCCAAGGCTCGCGCCACGGGCGTGTTCACGCTGACGGTGCCGACCTGGTAGGCGGTCGGGTCGCCGGCCTTGAATTCGGTCTGGGTCGCCGAGGTGCCGATCTGCCCGAGGGTCGGCGCACGGTAGCCGCTGCTCAGGGTCGAGCGCAGGCCCCACTGCGGGGTGAAGTCATAACGCGCGGAAAACTTGCCGGTCGTGGTGGTGCCGAAATCGTCGTAGTGCTCGCTGCGTCCGGCCAGGCCCAGTTGCAGCTTTTCGGTGACCTGCTGCTCCAGGCCCAGGTAGCCGCCGAACACGTGGCGGGCATAGCGGCCTTCGTCGCTGTCCTGGGTGCCAGGGAAACCCTGGGCGCCACCCGCGCGGGCGGGCAGGGCCGTGCCGTGGGTCCAGGAGGCGAGGTCGCCGGCGATCACTTCATAGGACTCGTTGCGCCAGGCCAGGCCACTGGAAAACACCAGGGGGCCGGCGCCCCAGCCGACCTTGAATTCCTTGACGTGATCAAGGCCGACGTTGGTCTGCTCATTCACCAGCGCCCCGGCGTTGAAGCTCGTCGGGCTGGCGGGGCCGAGGCTGGCATTCAGCGAATCGCTGAGGTGATAGTCGATGCGGTTGCGCCCGTAGTTGGCGCTGAGGTCGAAGCTGCCGAGCTGTTCATCGCGGATCTTCACGCCGCCGGTGACCGAGGCATCCCGCGAGCGCACATCCAGCAGTGGCAGGAAACCGTTGGGGTACACGGCCACCAGGTTGTTGGGGTCAATCGGACGGCGAAAAGTCGCCTGGGATTCACCGGTGCGGTCCTGGTAGGTGGCAAAGCCGTAGAGGTCGACCGCGTCGTTGAGTGACAGGCCGCTGTTCAGCGCCAGGTTCCAGTCCTCAAGGCCCGGGGAACCGTAGCGCCAGTGACGGTCGGCATCCGCTTCGCGGGCATCGCCGGTGGGGTAGAACTGCCGGCCATCGGTGCCGCCGGTGGAGGTGCGCTCGCTGCGCAGGCCTTCGCCGCTGAGGGTCAGGAAACCGTCGCCGGGCAAGGTGAAGCCGGTCCAGCCGCCTACCGAGCGACGAAAGCCATCGCCCTTGGTGTACTGGCCAAAAGTGCTCTGCACCGCGCCGCCGTGGTCCTGCTCCTTGAGCACGATGTTGATCACCCCGGCAATCGCGTCCGAGCCGTACTGTGCCGAGGCGCCGTCGCGCAGCACTTCGATATGGTCGACCGCGCTGACCGGAATCGTCGACAGATCCACCGCCTGGGAGCCACGGCCCAAGGTGGCCTTGGTGTTGACGAAGGCCGAGGCATGCCGACGCTTGCCATTGACCAGCACCAGCACCTGGTCGGCCGCAAGCCCGCGCAACGACACCGGCCGCTGTGACGACACGCCGTCGGTGCCGTTGACTTGCGGGTAGTTCACCGACGGCACCAGGGTTTCCAGGGCCTTCGCGAGGTTATCGGTGCCGGCGCGTTCCAGCTGTTCGCTGCTGATCACATCCACCGGCGCCGCGCTTTGCAGGGCGGTGACGTCGCTGCGGCGGGTGCCGATCACTTCGACCGATTTCAGTCGCGGTGCCTGCGGCTCGCTGTTGATGGCGGCGGCGGGGGCGGCGGTGCTGGCCAGTCGGTGGATCAACACCGCGCCGCTGGCGGTCTGGCTGAAGCCCAACTGGGAGCCGCTCAAGGCAATGCCCAGCGCCTGTTCCTGGCTCAAGCGGCCCTGGATCGAGCGGCTGGCGCGGCCTTCTACCAGCGGCGGGTCAAACGCAATCGGATGGCCGCTTTGCTGGGAGATGCTCAGCAGCACCTCATCCAGGGGCCCTGCGGGGATATTGAAATCAATCACCGTCTGTACCGACGTCGCCTCGTTTTGAGCCAACGCCAGGGTCGGCAGCGTCAGCCCGCCGAGGGCCAATGCGCAGGCCAGCGGCGCCAGGGTGAATCCTGTTTTCAACATGCAAATCTGCTCCGGGTCGTGATGTTCTTTACGACCTTGAGCAACTTCGCGGGCGGATTTTCACCACTAAGTTAGAACGATTAGTTGGGTGTCTAGATGATTTTGTTGTGCGCATAAGCTTCGATCAAACTGATCTAAGTGCGCACTGAAAATATAAGGGAGTATTCGCACAAGGGTACTGACAGCCAGATCGGGTTGTCCGCGCACAGCATACAAAGTTCACCGATGTGAACATGTACGGCGGTCTGCACGCTTACGGAAAAGCTCATCAGGAGACAGATGCCCATGTCTGACGTATCAGTTTTGAACCCGCTTGGCTCGGTGCCGAGCCTGCATTGCGAAAACACCGTTCCGCGCAGCATGGTGCACCGTGCCGCCGTCAGCGAAGTATTCCTGACCGGCGCCGAACGCATCAAGGACGGACACTTTCGCTGCAGTGCGCAATTACCGCGCACCCACAGTTACTTCAGTGAACATACGCACCGTGCCGCGCACTACGACATGTTGTTATTGCTTGAAGTGTTCCGGCAGGCGTCGATTTATATCTCCCACGCGTTTCTGCAAGTGAATGCTCAGGACAAGTTTATTTACCTGGACAGTGTCACTCGGGTGACCGAGCGGCATTTGCTGGTGGTCGGCGATCGCCCGGCGTCAGCCTCGATCGATGTGTATGTCGTGGATGAATACCTGCGCCATGGCGAGCGCAGCGGCGTCACCCTCAACATGTCGCTGAGCATCAATGGCGAAGTCGCCGCGCGCCACGAACGTATGAGCATTCGCTGGATGAGCGGCGCGGCCTGGAACAAGATGCGTGCCCGTGGCCTGGCGGCCATTCCGTTGGACGCCGACCCATTGGCACAACTGCCGCCGCCCTTGAGCCCCTCGGCAGTGGGGCGCCACTGGTTGAATAACGTGGTGCTCGGCCGGGATTTGGAGCAGGGCGCAGAGAGCCTGGTCGCGCCGCTGATCGTTGATCTCAACAACCCGGCGATCTTCGACCATCCGCTGGATCATATCCCCGGCATGCTGTTGCTCGAAGGCTTTCGCCAGGTCGCGCTGGTGGCGGCTGACCGGCAACTGCAGGTCGCCCCCGAGCAACTATTGCTGTCGCGCTGCCATGTGGTGTTCACGCGGTTCGGCGAGTTCGGTCTGCCGACGCGGGTGCGTGCAGATCTCGCCTCCTTGTCCCGTGATGAACACGGCCAGATCACCCTCGCGCTGGATGTCGAGCAGGACGGCGTGGTGATTGCCACCGCCGAACTGGAGTTGCTGCCGGTGGCGGCCAGCCAGCCCTTGGCCCTGGTGGCAGGGGGTGTGCGATGAGCGCGCCGGAGTTTATCTGGTTCGATTTCGGCGGCGTGCTGTCGCCGCCGATCCCGGCATTGTTCGAGCAATACCAGGTCAAGACCGGCCTGGCCCCGCGCGTGTTGCAGCAGGCCATGAGCGACGTGGCGGACGAGTTGGGCGTGCCGATGCTCGCGCCGGTCGAGAACGCCTTGCTGACCGAGCGCGAGTGGGGCGCACGGCTGGAGCAGGCGCTGCGTCGCCGCGATCCGCAGATCGACCTGTCGCGTGCGCGCCTGCAAGGCTTCGGCGAGCAATGGTTCGCCGGGGTGCCCGCGAATGCGCCACTGGTGGCCGCCGTGCGCGCGTTGAAACGTAGCGGTTTTCGCGTCGGTATTCTCACCAACAACGTGGTCGAGTGGTCGCTGCATTGGCGCGCGATGGTCGGCCTGGATGAGGTCGTGGACCTGATCGTCGACTCCAGCCAGGAGCGCACCCGCAAGCCGGACACGGCGTTTTTTGAGGTGGCCACCGTACGTTCGGGCGTGGCGCCGCAGCACAGCCTGTTGATCGATGACGTGGCGGAAAATATTCACGCCGCTGCAGCGTTGGGCTGGCAAGTGCTGCACTTCACCGACAACCACCAGGCCCTCGCGCAACTGCAGCGCGTCACCGGTGTGAGCCTGTTGCAACCTGCCGTGGAGCCTGCCTGATGAATATCGCCGTGACCACCACACCTGAAGTGACCGTGGCGCGCATCCCGCACCTGGATGCGCCGCCGGCTTATCAACCTGCCAGCCCGGCCAATGGTTTGGCGAGGATCCTGCTGCCCAGCGGCCACCTGGCCTTTCACTTGACTCGATATGAACACGTGCAGGCGCTGTTGCTGGATAACCGCGCGATTCGTGCCCCGTGCAACGAAGAAGACGGCGCGAGCTTTTTGCCGACTATTACGCCGCCAGAACTGCTGCTCAACAATGACATTCCCGACCACGGCCGCCTGCGCAAAGTGGTCGCCCGCGACTTCAGCCCGAGCGGCGTGGCGGTGCTGCGTGAGAAGGTCGAGCAAACCACCCACGAACGCCTGGATGTGCTGCAACGCCAGGCGCCCGGTGCCGACCTGTTTGCCCAGGTGCTCGACCACATTCCCGCGACGGTGGATTGCCAGTTGCTCGGCATTCCCTTGAGCGATCGCGAGTACTACCGGCCCCTCAGCCATACCGTGCAGGTGGCGTCGGACGCGGATGTGCCGGAGCTGCTGAACCAGTTCTGGGGCGTCTACAACTACCTGACCGACCTGGTCACCGGCGCGCGGCCAACCTATCCCGATGGGTTGATCCAGCGTTTCGTCGCCAGCCGTGCCGACAGCGAACCGCCGCTCAACGACAAGGAACTGGTGGGCATCCTGCTCGGCGTGTTGATCGGCGGCGACCAGAACATCCTCACTGTGCTGACCAAGTCGGTGTACACCTTGCTGGCTGCGCCCGAGCTGTGGCAGCAGTTGGTGGAGGACCCGACGCTGATTCCGGAGGCCGTCGAAGAACTGCTGCGGCTGATCCCGCTGGGCACTATCTCGACCTTTCCGCGCCTGGCCAGTGTCGACCTGGAAGGGCCGTGGGGGTTGATCCCCGAGGGCAGCATCATCTACGCCGATGCGTTTGCCGCCAACCGCGATCCGGCGGCATTCCCCGAGCCGCTGGCGATTCGCCTGGACCGCAAGGGCGCGCGGCATTTGCAGTTCGGCTATGGCATGCACAACTGCATGGGCGCGGCACTCGCCCGGCTGGAAATCACCACGGTGTTGCAGATCCTCGTGCAACGCTTTCCCAACCTGCGCCTGGCGGTGCCGGCGGACCAGGTGCCCTGGATCGACGGCATCATCCTGCGCCGTCCGGCCCGTTTACCGGTGCTCGGCTTTACTTCAACCTGACCTGGAAGGACCCATGAAAACGACCTTTGCCGATACTGCGCTACTGAGCATCATCCTGCTGGCGATATTTGTCGTGCCCAGTTCCATTTCCGGCACGGCCCTCGCGCTGCCGGCCATCGGCGCGGATATACAGGCACCGCTGACCAGCCTGCAATGGGTGGTCAACGCCTTCAACCTGGCGTTCGCCTGCTTTACCCTGGCCTGGGGCGCACTGGCGGATCGGCTCGGGCGCAAGCGCTGCTTCGTCGCCGGTGCATCGCTGTACGTGGTCGCTTCGGTGCTGTCTGCGGTGGCCGAGAGTGCCTGGCTGCTGGACGCGGCACGGGGGCTGGCGGGCATCGGCGCGGCGGCGATTTTCTCCTGCGGCATCGCCATTTTGTCCACCCACTTCAGCGGCCCGGCGCGGCTGCGCGCATTTGCCTTGTTCGGCACGGTGGCGGGGCTGGGCGTCAGCCTGGGGCCGACCTTGTCCGGCCTGTTGCTGGACAGTGTCGGCTGGCGCGCGATTTTCTGGGCGCATGCGGTGACCTTGGTGATTGTGCTGTTGGGGAGCCCGCTGATTACCCGCGACGGGGCATTGGCGGAGCGCACCGCGCGCTTCGATGTGCCGGGGGCGACGCTGTTCGTGCTGGCGTTGCTGGCGCTGATGGTTGCCATCGTGCAGGGCTCGCAATGGGGCTGGAGCAGCCAGGGCGTGCTCGGCCTGGTGGCCGTGGCGGCGGTGTTGCTGGCGGTATTCACCTGGCAGGAGCGGCGTCATCGCCAGCCGATGCTCGACCTGTCGCTGCTGGCGCGCGGGCCCTTTGTCGGCCTGGCGTTGGTGACGGTCGCGGCGTCATTCGGCTTCGTGACGTTGCTGACCTACCTGCCGAGCTACCTGTTCGGCGTGCTGCAACTGAGCGCGACCCACGCCGGCCTGGCGATGTTGCTGCTCACGGTACCGATGCTGTTTTGCCCGATCCTGGCCGGCAAGTGGGCGGCGCGCGGGGTGTCGGCGATCGGCATCCTCAAGGCCAGCCTGATTGCCTTGCTGGTCGGCGTGGTCGCGCTGGCGCTGGTCAGCCAGGTGGGTGTGGCGCTGTGGCAATTGGCGCTGCCCTTGCTGCTGGTGGGCATCGGCATGGGCCTGTCGGCGGGGCTGGTGGATGGGCTGGCACTGAAGACTGTCCCGGAGCAAAAGGCCGGGATGGCCGCCGGGTTGCTCAACACGTTCCGCCTGGGCAGTGAGGCGATTGCCGTGGCCTTGTACGGCTCGCTCCTGGCGACCTTGCTCGACAGCCAATTGCGCGCCACCTTGAGCCGCCTGGCACCGGACCCCGGCACCCTGCAACGCTGGATCGACGAGGTTGCCGCCGGCAACCTGACCGGTTCGCTGCAGGCGCTGGGCACAGAGCAGGCCGGCACCGTGCACAGCCTGTTTATCGGCGGCTATGACAGTGCCTTCCACGGCGTGCTGTGGGTGTTGGCGCTGATCCTGCTGGTGTTGACGGTGGTGGTGACCTGGCTGGTACGGCCACTGCGTGAACAGGAACGCAGCGAGGCGCAACTGGCCGCTCAGTAAGTGCGGTTTCACACTGCCCGCGATGGTTGCGGGCGGTGACTTTGCGTGCCTGGAAGATTATCCAGGGTTATGCAAAAAATGCAGTTTGATGGCTTTTTTTATTCTTTTATCTGGTGATGCCCACTGGGGCAAACTGGATTCACCTGCCCGGATGCAGGTCTACCTCAAACCGACAGGCCCACCACCACTTGTCCGCTGGCGTGTGCAGTCCATGAAGATTATGGACCTATGGACCCGAATGCTTTGCTCAAGACCCGCCTCATCGGCCAGATTTTCCAGCAGCACTACAGCTGGTTGTGCGCGCGGTTGTCCTACCGCACCGGCTGCAGCCATAGCGCTGAGGATATCGCCGCCGAGACGTTCCTCAAGGTGTGGATGCTGCCCGATCCCACTGCAATCCGCGAACCGCGCGCGCTGCTGACCACCATCGCCCAGCGCCTGATGTACGAGAGCTGGCGCCGTCGCGACCTGGAGAGGGCGTACCTGCAGATCCTCGCCGAGGTGCCCGAACACGTGCATCCGTCGCCGCAGGAGCAGTTGATCCTGATCGAGAGCCTTCTGGCCATCGACCGGCTGCTCGATGGCCTCTCGGGGCAGGCCAAGGCGGTGTTCGTACACAGCCAGCTGGACGGCATGACCTACACACAGATCAGTGAACGGCTGGGCCTGTCCCTGGGGCGCATCCACCAATTGATGACCCAGGCCCTGCGTGCCTGTTACCTGGGGTTGAGTGAGTGAGCAAACACCCGTTGAACGACCCGGTGGCCGAAGAGGCCATCGGCTGGCTGGTGCAAATCCAGTCCGGCGACTTCAGCCCCGCGCAGCAAGAAGCGCTGGATGAATGGCGCAGTACCTCGGCGCACCATCGCCAGGTGTACGCGCAATTGATCGCCGGCCTCGACCAACTCAAGGCCTCGCCGTGGCGTGGACGCTCCAGCGCGCAGCTGTTGCGCAGCCTGGAGCAGCCGAGCAGCCGGCGTTCGTTCCTGCGTACCAGCCTGTGTGCGGTGGGCCTGGCGGCGGGCGCGGGCTGGGTCTCGCGCTTCGACGACGCGGGGCAGTCCTATGCCACGGGTACCGCCGAGCGGCGTACCTGGCAACTGGCGGATGGCAGCACACTCAAGCTGAATGCGCGCAGCCAGGTGCTCGCCACGCTGAAGGGGGAGCCGCGCAGCCTGGAGCTGCGCGCCGGGGAAATGCTGGTGAATGTGCTGCGCCCGCTGCAGGTCGACACCCGCGCCGGCCGCATCAGCGCCAGCACCGGCCGCCTGATGCTGAGCGAGCAGGGCGCCGCGATACGCCTGGTGACCCTGGATGCGGACGCGGTGCTGCACTTCGAAGGCGGCACGCAGCAGCGGGTGGCGATGCACCAGAGCGCGCTGTTCGATCACCAGCGCATCCTCACCCAGGTGCCCATGGCCGCCACCGATACCGCCTGGCTTGATGGCTGGCTGGTGGTGCGCAACCAGACCCTGGCCAGCGTGGTCGACGCAATTCGCCCGTATCGCAACGGCATCGTGCGCCTGGACGCCGCTGTAGCCGGTCTGCGCGTGACCGGGCGCTTTCCCCTGGACAATGCGCGGCAGACCCTCGAGGCTCTCGAGCAGAGCCTGCCGATCAAGGTGCGGCAATGGGGTGGGGTGGTTGTGTTGATTGGCGCGCGGGCCTGATTGGCGGTTGATGCACGTGCTGAATGTCTTTAGGATCACGCCCTTTTCAAGGGATTGAAAGCATGCTTGCCAAACACGTTCGCGCATTCTCGATGCTGGGCTTCAGCCTGGCGCTGACCGGCTGTATTCATTACGAGCACCAGAGCGCAGAAGGAAAACCTGCGGACCAGGTTGCGGTGATCCAGCAGTTCGACAAACACCTGACGATCACCCGTATTGATAACAACGGGACGCTGTTCTGGCTGGGTCGTCAGAACGAATACCGCCTCGGCGCCGGCACCCACACCCTGCAAGCTACCTGGTCGATTGGCGACGGCCGAACCGCGCCCCTCGCAACCACGGTGAGCCTGGTCGGTGGCCGAACCTATGGGCTGTATGGCGAGGCGTCGAAGGGCCGCTGGAGCTATGACATTCGTGATGTCGAAACGGGGCAGAGCGCGACAGTCAAAGCCCCATCGAACTAAGCACCTGCTTCACGGCAACGGGTTGGCCACCGGCGCCGGCTGTTTGCGAAAACGCGACGTGCGCACGTACCGAGCCAGCATCCACAGACCGGCGGCAATCGTGGTCAATATCGCACTGGCAAGTAAATAGCCGAGCACGCGGCCAATTTGATAAGGGGTCAGGAAGCCCGCCAGCAAGATCATCCCCGCATCGAACAGCGGCTTGAGAGTGAGCAGGGATGCGAGGATGGACGCGGCGTAAATCGGCAGGGAGACTACCAGGCGCAGCGCGCCAGACAGGTTGTTCATGCGTGATGTCTTCCATGAGGTGTTGAACGAAGGCCGCATGTTACGGCTTTTTCGCGTTCGGTTCATGCAAGCGTCACAGGTCATGCGGCTTCAATATGCGTAATAATCATATTTATTATTGCTGAATATGCGATTGATGAATTGTTCGCACAGGCCTAGGGTAGTGATCACGGGCCGCCGCTGTGGAATGGCCACCGACCTGCCAAGGATTCTGCCATGCCTTTAGTTCGAATCGACCTCGCCGCCGACACTACCGAAGCAACCGCTGCCGCCATTGGCGACGTGGTGTACGCGGCGATGACCAGCGTTGCGAATGTGCCCGAGCACGACAAATTCCAGATCATCAATCGGCATGCCCGCGATGAACTGGTGTATCCCGCCGCTGGCTACCTGGGCGTGACTTACACCCCCAGCATCGTGTTTATCCAGGTCACCTGGAATGCCGGGCGCAGCGTGGCGGTGAAAAAGGCCTTCTATCAATTCATCGCAGAAGGCATTCACGCCAAGACCGGGCTGCGCAAGGAGGATGTGTGGATCAGCCTGGTGGACGTGAAGCGCGAGGACTGGTCGTTCGGCAACGGTGAAATGCAGTACGCACCGACCGAATAAGCAAAAACCGGCGACTCATCCAGGAGTCGCCGGTTTTTTTCATGGGGCCGTCAGCGCCTGCAGAAACTGCGTGTGTTTCAGCGTCTGCGAAAACATCGGCAGTGTGAAGTTTTCCGCCGCCTGCTGTTGTTCCTCGGTAAACGTCGCCGTGCAGTCGGTCAGGGTGACGACGTTGTAGCCTTTCTCATACCCCGAGCGCACCGTGCCCTCGACGCAGCAGTTGGTCAGGAAACCCGCCACCACCAGCGTCTGGATGCCGTTGTTGCGCAACACCAGGTCCAGGCCCGTGGTGGCAAAGCCATCCAGCCCGCGCTTGCCTTCGACGACGATATCGCTGCTGTCCTGGGACAGCGTCGCAGTGATCTCGGCGCCCCAGGTGCCCGCACTGAAGGCGTTGCCGTCGGCCACGCCCTTGAGAATCCCATAGTCGCGCGTGGTCAGTTCGGGGTACCCCGCGGCGAAGCTGATCGGCAAATGCACGATCTTCACCCCGAGCTTGCGGGCTTGCTGCACCGTGGTGGCGGTATTGGCGAGCATGTCGGTGGCGTGCATGACGTCTTTGACAGCGTCATGGAACACGCCACCCTGGGTAGTGAAATCGTTCTGGAATTCGATCAACACAAGCGCGGTGGTGTGCGGGTTCATGCGGATTCTCCGAGAGGCGGGCGGTGGGCTTTTAATCGTAGATCAAGTGCGGCCCGGAGGCTGGATTTGTTTGACTGCAGTGCGCGTCTCGCCGTTCGTCCATTGCCCGGCACTCTCGTGCACCCGCTGCCTCTCATGTTTAAGCCCGGATTCCCCGCGCGCCAGACTGGAGAAACAGCATGCACATTGACGAAAAAGCGCCGGGCAACCAATCCCAACAGGTGGTAACGCGCACCACCGACAACGAAACCGGCCCGGACCCGAAGCGCACGGAAGGTCAGATCCCGCTGCCGCCGGAAGACGGTGCGCCGCTTGAAGAAGACATGTCGGACGTGGACGCCGCCGATTCGGTCACGAGTGAACACCCGGATGCCTGACGACGGCACCTCCGTCAGTCGTCCACGGTGAACGTCACCCAGCCAGGGCCATCTGTGGTTCGTTCGATCTCGACGATCACGCCGCCTACGGATGAGCCATCGGGCAGGTTGACCGCGACAAAGTTCGGGTGCCCAGGCCATTGAAGGGGCCGGTCGAAGTTCAGGCGCGCGATTGTCGGCTTACCGCTGCTGGTCAGTTGGATTTCCACCGACTCATTGAGGTGTTCATCTGAAGCGGTGCCCAGATGACGAGAGGCCGTGATGACACTGGCGGTACCCTGGTAATCGTAAGACATGGACTGACCTTTTGTGAGTGGGCGTGGACGCGACGCGCTGAAATTCTGCTGCGCGCGCTGCTCTAGTGAATAGAGCCCGTGCGCCAACGCATCGTTCAATCGACATCACACAAAGGCCGAGGCGCTGCGCACGCCTGCAATCACACGCGGCGGTCACAAGGCGCCGGGCAGGTTTTCCTCGATGATGATTTTCATCGCCAGTGGCAGCAGGGGCGGCGTGTCGATCATGCCGTGGGTGTGCAGCAGATAGTCGATGCTGGCCTGCACCTGACCTTCCGGGTCCTGATCGAGTACCAGCGACATCACGCCCTGGCGCAGCAGCGCGGCGTGCTGGGGGGTGGCCTCATGGCCGATCCATACCGGATCGACCTGCCTGTGCGCCAACGCCGCATAGATACCCTGCGAACCGCTGCCGGTGTCATACAGCCCTGCCAAGGGCCCGACGGCGAGGCACTGCGCGACGGCCGCGCGGGTCAGTTCATCGTCATCAAAGCACTCGACCGGGCCGACAATGCGCGTAGCCGGTGCGCGCTGCGTCATTACGTCGATGAAGCCTCTGGCGCGCTCCTGATGAGCGCTGTAGGCGAGCGAGTTGACCGTCAGCAGCACGGCGCCGGGGCGTTGGCCGATCCATTCGCTCATCAAGCGCCCGGCACTGCGCCCGGCGGCGTGATTGTCGATGCCGACATACACCGCGCCCTCGACCGTGCTGAGGTTGGTGGTCAGCAAGACGGTGGGCGTGCCGTTCTGCACGATGGTGTCCAGCGCCTGGTGCACGTCCGGCGTGTCGGGCGCGACGACGATCATGCCATGGCGCCGCGAACGCGGTTTGCGCAGGGCGTCGAGCAGTTGCCCGGGGGCGTTTTCCGGCCAGCGCTGGCGGCGCAACGTGAGGTCCGAGCGCAGGCGTTGTGCCTGGCGCTCGAACGCCGCATCCAGGCGCTTGAAATGGTCAGTGGCGCTGTCGGCCAACAGTACATCGACGATCATCGGGCCGGTGAACGGCGCGGGCAGGCCGCGACGCACACCCAGCGCACGCGCCATCGCCAGGACCTTGCGCCGCTTGGTGTCGGACACGCCCCCGCGATCATTGAGGACCCGGTCCACGGTGCTCAGGCTGACGCCGGCCAATTCTGCGACCTTGATCAGGCCGTGACGCTTGAGGGTGTTGCCCATGCTGCGTGCGTATCCTGTGGCCGGTTAAAACTGCGATTGTACTTGCAGGCCCAGTACCAGGGCATTCTTGACCTGACGAACGCCGTCCGGGTCCTTCACGTACTGCAGGTTCGGCATGATGTTCAACCAGCGTGTGGCCTGGATCCCGTAGTTCAGCTCGGCAACATATTCACTGTGCTGCTCGGGCAAGTCACCGCCAGCGGCGTTTACCGCGCGGGCATTGCGCAGGAACACCGAGCTGGCGTGAACACGTGCAATGCCGGCGCCCAGCGTGTCGGTGGGACGCGCATCCCACAGGCCCTTATAGACCAGGCTGAGTTTCTGGTAGCTGTCGATCGCCGTCGTGTTGCGATCCTGGAACGTGGCGCTGGCCGTCAGGGTCAGGCCGCGAGAAGTGTCGCCGTTGACCGAGGTCAGCTGCTGCTTGGCCACGACCCACTCGCCATGCCGTGTGGCATCGGTGCGATAGGCGTTGCCACGGGTGGCCGCCGCTTGCCCGAACTGATCCTTGTACACATCCTCGGCCTGTGCGGTGCTGTGGTAATAACCCACACGGTATTCGCCGGGCAGTTGGTTGATAGTCGGGCTCCATATCAGTTCCAGCGGCGTGAAGGTGCCGGTGGTGCCGTGGGTGTTGAGCTTGAGGCCGTTGTCATTCTCCAGGTTCGACGGGTTCACATTGAACGCGCCGACCTGTGCATACACCGTCGGGCTCAAGCGGTAGCGCAACCGTGCGGCCCACTGGCTGATCGGGCCGTTGTAGATGCTGTTCACGTAGTTGCCCGGTTGCGAGCCACAGAACGCCAGCCCCTGGAACAGGCAGTCTTCCACGGCGAAGTCATCGCTGACGGCGAACCGGCCCAGCTTGATGTTCACCGCATCGTCAAGCCAGCCCTTGCTCAACCACAGTTCGCTGAGGCGGGTCACGCTGCCACGGCCCTGGATCTCCTGGGTCGAGCCCATGCCGGCGGCGCCGGGTGCGCTGATCTTTTGATTAAGGTTATTGGCGCCGTTGCGGTTGGTCAGCCCCAGGCTAAAGGCTGCGTCCTGCCAGCCCAGCAGCTTTTGCAGGTCGATGTCGACGCCTGCGTTGAATTGGTCGGCGTAGCGGGTCGAGCGGTCTTTGTGCTGGTAACCGCCGCGTAGCAAGGTCGACGTTTCGCCGGTGTAACCCAACTTGATATCCACCCCCTGGGCCAGCCAGGCGCTGCGCAGGCCGCCCCAATCGCCGCTCATCCAGGGTGAGTCGCTGGCGAACGCATCCGCAGCGTGTGTCGCAGGTACGCCCATGGCAACGCAGGCCGCCAGGCAGCGCAGTGGAAAACGTAGCATCTGATTTTTCCTTCAAAGGCAGGGACGCGGCCTGGAGCAGGCCGCGTCACGGGTTCAGCGGGAGGTGCCGTCGGCGCTCAGTTGGGCTGGCAGCTTGCGGTCTTCGCGTACAGCGGCGACCTGTTTGGCGCTCACCTCGGGGGCGGTGTTGCCCCAGCTGTTGCGGATATACGAGAGCGTCGCCGCGATTTGCTGGTCTGACAATTTCCACGCAAAGCTCGGCATCGCACCGCTGGTGGGGTTGTCGACGGTCACCGCGCCACGGCCGCCTTCGAGCACCGTGGTGATCAGGCTTTGGGGATTTTCTGCCTGGATGCCGGGGTTGCCGGCCAGGCTCGAGGCCAGTTGGTTGATGCCCTTGCCGTCGCTGCTGTGGCACGCCGAGCAGTTGGCCGAGTACACATTCGCGCCTTGCTGCATCAATGTGCCGGAGGCCTTGAGCGGCCGCGGGCTGCGGGTGTCCGAGCCAGGCAAGGTCTTGAGGTAAGCCGCGATGGCGTACAAGTCCTCGTCGCGCAGGTGCTGGGTGGAGTTGGTCACGGCTTCGGCCATCGGGCCCGACGCCACGGCCACGTGGTTGCTGCCGGTCTTGAGGTACTGCACCAGTTGCGCATCGCTCCAGCCGCCGATACCGACGTAGGGGTTGCCGGTAATTTCCGGTGCGTGCCAGCCAGCCAACTCGCCGCCTTGCAGGAACGCGCCGCCCTTGTCACCGCCGAGGAAGTTCTTTGACGTGTGACACGCTGCACAGTGGCCCAGGCCCTGTACCAGGTACGCGCCCCGGTTGACCTGCGTAGACGCCTCAGCCTGCGGTTGGAACGGTGTGTTATCAAAGAACAGCAGGTTCCAGCCCATCATCATCAGGCGGATGTTGAACGGGAATGGCAACTGGTTGGATACCACCTCGTTGTCCACCGCCGGGACGGTCTGCATGTAGGCCCAGAGGTCATGCATGTCCTGGTCGCTGACTTTCACGTAGGCGTTGTAGGGCATCGCCGGGTAGAGGTTTTCGCCATGTCGGCCTTTGCCTTCGCGCACCGCGCGGGTGAATTCCTGCTCGGTCCAGGCGCCGATACCGGTGTTCTTGTCGGAGGTGATGTTGCTGGCGAGCAACTTGCCGAACGGTGTTTCCAGCGCGTAGCCACCGGCGAACGGCTTGCCGTGATGCGGATCGGTGTGACAGGCCGCGCAGTCGCCGGCAATCGCCACGTAGCGCCCGCGCGTCACCGCCGGGTCTTCCTGTGCCTGGGTGGCAGGCGCCTTGACCCCGGCGCCGTCAGCAGATTGCTGCCCGGGTTGCGCAATGCTGTCCGCTGCATCGGCAATGCCGAATGCACCATACAGGCCGATGGCGGAACCCAGGGACAATACGGCGGTGGCCGTCAGGGCCATGCGAAAGCGCGCATTCATGCCGGTACCTCCACCAGTGGGCCGCGTTTGGCCAGGTATTGGTCAATGATCGCCTTGGCGGTCCACAGGCTCAGCGCGCCAATGGTCGACGTCGGGTTATAGCCGGCGTTGTTCGGGAATGAAGAGGCACCCAGGACGAAGACGTTGTGCACGTCCCAGCTCTGCTGATAGCGGTTGAGTACGCTGGTTTTCGGGTCCAGGCCCATCACGGCGCCGCCGATGGTGTGGTCGCTGGAGGGCAGGTAAGGCCCATAGTTCACGGCTGCCGAGTCAAAGCCGTTGACGATTTTTGCACCCATGGCCCTGCCGATTTCCACCGCTTTGTCTTCGGTGAACTTGGCCATGCGCCGGTCGTTCTCGTTGTAGTCGAAGGTCACGCGAATCAACGGGTCGCCATTGGCATCGTTGTATTCCGGGTCCAGGTCCAGGTAGCACTCGTCATGGGAAAAGCTGGTGCCCTGGTTGAAGATGAACGTGCCGTTCTGGAACGCGTGGGTATAGGCTTTTTTCCATTCGCTGCCCCAGCGTGGAGTGCCTGGTGGGACAGCGTCTGCGTTGCCGATCGGACGTGCGCCACGGGCTACCACGAGGATCCCGGCGCCGCCGATGAAGCCCTTGCCGGTGTGGTCGAAATTGTCGCCGTTGTAGTCGTCCACCTGGGCGGAGAGGGCGCCTGCACCGATGTACTGGTTGAGCTGCTCGTCCTCGAAAAACAGGTTGGCGCCGGACACGGTCTGGAAACTGTAGGCGCGGCCCACCACGCCTTGGCGGGTCTCGGGATTGTAGGGTTTGCCGATTTTCGAGAGCAGCAACAGCCGCACGTTCTGCATCTGGAAGGCGGAGAAAATCACGATGTCCGCCGGTTGCTCCCACTCCATTTTGTTGCGGTCGAGGTAGCTCACGCCGGTGGCGGTCTTGCCGTCTTCGGCGAGGTTGGCGCGCAGCACGGCCGATTCGGTCAGCACGGTGAAATTGCTGCGCTGCATCAACGCGGGAATCACACAGGCATTCGGGCTCGACTTGGAGAAGTTGCCGCAGCCGTAATACAGGCAGTAGCCGCAGTAGGTGCAGGGCCCCATCCGCACACCCAGCGGGTTGGTGTAGGCCTGCGAGGCCTGGCCTGCGGGCACCATGAATGGGTGCAAGCCAAGCTTTTTGCTGCCTTCGGTGAACAGGTCGGTCAGGCGGGTGGTGGCGAGTGGCGGCAGCGGGAATTCACTCTTGCGGTTGCCTTCGAAGATGTTCGCACCGTCGATCTTCTCACCATTCAATACGCCGGCCTTGCCCGATACGCCGGCGATTTTTTCGAAGCGCTCGTAGAAGGGTTCGAGGTCGTCATACGTCACGCCCCAGTCTTGGACGATCAGGCCTTTTTCGATTTGCTGCTGGCCGTAGCGCTTGAGTGTAAAGCTGTAGGGTTCGAAGTCGAACGGCAGGAATCGCCAGGCCATGCCCGCCCAGTGCGTGCCCGATCCGCCGACGTTGTAGCCCAACTCGTTCAGGCTCCAGTCGCGGGTCGGCAGCGCGGTTTGCGAGCGGTTGTTGCGAAACGTGGTGGTTTCGATCGCGGGCGGCAGCAGCATGCTGCGGCGGGTGTCCCAGCGCAGTTCATCGGTGTCCACCGAGGGCGGGAAGTCGGTGGCGGTCTCAAACCACGGACCGCGTTCGATGGCGACGACATTCAAGCCGGCACGGGTCAGTTCTTCGGCAATCAGCGAGCCGCACCAGCCGAGGCCGACGATCACTGCGTCGACTTTGGGGCGTACATTGGCCATTCGGGAATTCCTCTTCGTTACAGCAAATCACGGTCAGTCGGCGATGATGGCCAGGCCTCATCGCTCAAATGTTCTGGGGGCTCAAAGCGTTTTGTCGATCAGGCTGGTGGGGATGATGTTGAGCTTCTGGCCCTTCTTGGCGATGACGTCACGAAAGTCATAGCGCGCGCCCGGGAAGCCGAGCATCTTCCAGCTCGCCATGCCCTTGTTGCCGCCGTAGAGCGGGTCCGACAGAAAGCCTTCACGCACGTTGGCCAGCACTTGTTCGAAGATCTCTTTGGCGCCGTCATCAAACTCGGCTCCCACCTGCACGGCGTTCTTCTCGAAGCGGGTCAGTACCTGGTCCTGTTGCTCGCCTTGCAGCTGCACGAATGGCTTGCCGAATTGCGCCTGGCTGTCCGCGTCAATCGCGACCAACCCTTTGCGCCAGCGCTCGGCGGGGGTGAGTGCCGATTGGGTGCCTTGTTCAAAGGTCCCTTTGACGAAGCGGCCCAGCCGGTACAGCGTGGCGCCCTTGCCGTAGTCGCCCGCCAGCTGGCGATCGATGAAGGTCGCGCAGCCGGCGTCCTTGCCGCCGATGGACAGCGCGTCGGTGGGGATCAGCCGTTCGGCGATGGCTTCGGTGGTCTGGAACTCGTGTTGATTGAAAAACGCCAGGCCTCCCTGGCGGACCGGGGGCAGGGCCGGCAGGCTGGCAGTGCCTGGCTCCCAGGGTTGGCCGCCGGTGATTTCCGCGGCGCGGGCGGCGGGCAATGTCGAGGCAGCCGCCAGCGCTATGGCCGAGGATAAGAAGTCTCTGCGCTGCATGAAGGTTCCTTTGCGAGTCTGGCGCGTTTCCCGTGCGCACACGGCAGCGCCCGCAGGGTTTTATGCCTGCGACACTCACACCAACAGGGGCGGCGCGGGGGACGAGCGGGATGATTCAGAATGTTTCGATCTGGAGTTTAGGCGGCGACAAATCACGGTGCTATTAACAATTTTGACGTAAAACCCTCAAAAACTGACGCGTTGGGTCATCGCAAATCATTGATAGGAAACAGCATTTTTTCAGTGGCGGGATTTAACGGTTTCCACTGGAGGCTAAAAACGCCTGTGTGCGCCGGATCTGCTGCCATAGAGGGAGTACACGCATTGGTGACGCGACAGTAGGTTGCAGTGCAGGCGGTTTTCCTTACCCGTTACCAGATGTTACCGCTCGTCGGAAATTGAGCACTATCAGAGAGTTGGAGCGGTCGATGTACTGCGAAGAATAATCACAGGTGGCTATGCGATCCCTAATTCTTGATATGCCGAATGGACGCGAGCTCGTTGAGGAACTCGATCTTGCGACCGAATTGATGATGTCCATTCCCATCGAATTGGTGGGCGGAGATGAGTGGCTGGAGGCTTTTGCCAGGCAACAGCGCGCCTTCAAGGAATGGCGCTCGTACCTGCATTGCAAGGCCAAACATTCGGTGTATGACATCGCCCGCAAGATTGCGTGAGGCAAGGTCTGGCGGGTCAAAAGCGTGATGTAGAGGCCATTGATAAGGGGTGTGCACGTGTGTTCACACCCCGTCCTGCAGGAAAAATGGCGCTGGCTTCAGGCCGTCGGCCTGACCCGGAAGGCCAGGAATACCGGGCCGTAGGGAAAGGTGCTGACTTCCAGCTCGTCCAGCGGGTTGAGCGTGTGCGTTCGGGCCCCTGCGTTGCTGTAGATAACATGGCTGCTGGACACCGCAATGTTGATTTTGCCGGCCGCCGCCTGGATCAGTGTGACCTTGAACCCTTCAATCACACCGTCGCCCAGCGTCAGCGTAACGTCCGTGTCGCTGATGACCAGGATCGACTTGCCCGAGTCGGCCATGGTCAGGGCCCTGCTGGCGGTGATCGAGACATTGGTGTGCACGTGCCCCCCAGCGTGGTAACTGACCATCCTGGGGTCTGCAAAGACGCGGCTGAAAGTCCCGACGTAATTGACACTGGCGCGCATGTCATCAAATTGCTCGATGACGTAGGTGCCTATGCTGCCGGAGACGTCGGCGTCGGCGTCCAGTGCCCATTTACGTCCCACCATCAGCCCGATCTGGGTGCTGGCGCGCACGCCGGCACGCATCTCCTCGAGAAACAATTGGCTGATCTGGCCACCGCCCTTGCCCTGGGCATAGGTGAACCGTGCAATGGAGTGACTGTCCCCGGTAGGGCTGCCCTGGGAAGTATCGACCTCGTAGTCGATGAAGTCCGCCGAAACGACGGTGGTGGTCGTATTCGCGTTAGGCGCCCAAGTGAAATCCAGCACCCTTCCGGTCTTGACCTGCTCCAGCGTGGTGGTGGGCTGGGACGTCGTGGTCGAACCTGATTGCTTCAAATCATCGGTCATGATGCTCATCCTTAAGTGCAATGCGAGTGGGTGTGGGTCGAGCGAGGAAGTGCGATTTGCGCGTGCTGTGCGACTATTGATTTGATCCAGCACGCGCCTCAGTAAAGCAGCATCCGTAGGGCCTTGCCGTGGTTCAACCCGCGACGATAAAACGGCTCGACGCGTGCTCGCTTGATCTTGGTTCCTGGGGCGACGGGCTTTGCTGCTGAAGTCCGCCCAGGCGGCCATGACGACGCGAGCGCCACTCTGGAACTAAAAAACCACCGCCAGGCTCTCAGTTTTATCTTTTCGATTGGGATGAGTCATGAGCATTGGTGCAAGGTTGAAGGCGGAGAGACTGAGGCTGGGTCTATCGCAGTCAGAGATTGGAAAAATCGGCGGCGTCGAAGTGAACGCCCAGGGGCGTTACGAGAACGGCATCCGGCACCCACGCGCGGATTACCTGGCCGAGGTGGCAAAAGCCGGGGTTGATGTACTGTTCGTCATCACCGGGCAGCGCGCGCAGAGCGGCGCTGATGATTCCCTGAAAGCCGTCGAGGCGTTGGACAGCGCCACCGAATGCCTGGAAAAGGCCAGGGAGCTGATTCATTGAGTCTCAGCGACCCACCGCCCATCTCGGGCGCACCTGCTACGCTTTGTTTGAAGGATTATGGGCTTTCAACAAGATGACAGGACGTCATGGATAAGCGACTTGCAGGTCTCTCGTTTCTGCTGACCCTCGGCTGGGTAGTCGCCGTGGTGTCGGTCATTTGGTATTTCTACGAAAACTAGGCCGATTTTCGCACTCTATTGCTCAGACCCCAGCGGCTCTGGCGGCCTCAACACCCGGCAAACTGCGCGTCTGCCGGGAATGACGAGTGTTTAAGGCATCAAGACCGAGTCGACAACGTGGATCACGCCGTTGGACTGCATCACGTCTGCGATGCTGATACTGGCCTTGCCGCCCTTGGCATCGACTACCCAAAGCTTGCCGTCATGCAGCTTGATGTTCAGCGACTCACCTTGAACTGTTTTCAATACTACGGTGCCACCGTTCTTCTTGGCGTCGGCCATGAGCTGTGCCGATGTGTGAGTGCCGGGCACGACATGGTAGGTCAGGATTTTAGTCAAATCGGCTTTGTGCTCCGGCTTGACCAGAGTATCGACGGTACCGGCTGGAAGCTTTGCGAAGGCTTCGTTGGTGGGCGCGAACACCGTAAAGGGGCCTTTGCTGTTGAGTGTATCAACCAACCCGGCAGCCTTGACGGCTGCGACGAGTGTCGTGTGGTCCTTGGAGTTGACTGCGTTCTCGACAATTGTTTTGCTCGGGTACATCGCTGCACCTCCGACCATCACTGTGTCGGCGGCAAAGCTGAGCGTTGCGGTGACGGAGAGAATCGCGAAGCAGGCTGCTGCTGCAAGTTTCTTGTAAAAAGCGTGCATGATGTATCTCCTTGGCTCTTATGCCCTCCGGGTGAGGGTATTGAATCTACGAGCCAGCGATCAAAGTGGATGCACCGGTTGACGAAATAATTCTTGGCTCCCAACTTTCCTGGCTGACCAGCGTCTCGTCCGGGCTCGGAAGCGAGGTTCGTGGAGGCTAAGGGGCTTCGTTCACTGCCGAGGGCATTATGCAGTCACAACAGAACAGGCTTTGGCGCTGGAATTAATTGAGGACCGCGCGTTGATGTCCAATTGCTTTGAAAGTGACGTGAATGCCTCGATGAAAGTACGGGCTGAAGCCCACATAGCGTATGCACTGCATAATGAGGCCGAAGTGTTCAGCAACGGCGCAGACTTCAACCTTGAGCAAGCCTTTTCAAAGGTTGGCGCTATCGACCAAGTCCTGGGTGGCGGTGTGGTCTGGCCACTCTTGAGCCAACTCGATAGAGACGCTGAGCCCTCAAGCCGGGGCGGGTGATGGTAATCCGTCATCCATCGCTAGACGTTTTAACGTGCCTGTTGTCGAAAACCGCTACCCCGATCTTAAATATCAGCGCGAAGTGACGCACAATAAACCGCGCCTATACGGATGTAGTGCTACTCCCTCTTCATGACTAAGGACGGTAATCATGAATTTCAAATGCGTGTTTTCCCTCCTACTATTGGCCGGTTGCGCTTCTCAACCCAATCACCAAGGTGTCAATTGGGGGGAGGGCAGCTGCCCCAAACCAGCCCCTGAAGACGTCTCCGCCACTCACCACCTGATTATCCAGGATGGCAAAACCCTCAAGTGCCAAATCCGTCCATACGTATGGAACATGGCTTGCCAAGGAATCGTCGACGGAGAAACCGAAGGCGTTGTTTGCCAGGATGGTGGGGGAAACCAGATGATTTTCCTGTTCGATAAGAGCGGGGTGCTGACTACGCATCGCAGCCTGAGGGCAGGCTAGGATCGGATTCAAAAAGGATAGCGAATCATATGTACTCTAAAACGTCGTTGATATTGACGGGGCAAGCCGTCTTATTCATGTGCATGCTCGCGACCGGGTGTTCAACGCACAAAGACTCACATTCATTGCCGAACCTTGCGGGTGCACAAGGCACGCTCAAGCTCGCGCAACAGGCAATTTCAGCGTATGAGCGAGGCGATAAAGAGCGATGGCAGTCACTGTTATGCCTTGAATCTGTTGATGACCCGCTGACGGGGTGGAATCAAATGCGTTCGCTGGTGGGTGATATTTCTGACGTTAGATTGGTAAAGGTGTCTGAGGCATCAAACGCGGGTAATGGATCTGATGCAGACAGCTTTACCAACGTTGTTTATGAAGTGAAATCGCAGCATTACCCCCTTAAAACGCTTCTCCTGAAGTTTTTCCCTACTGAAAAAGATCAATGTGTGGGGTTGGTTTATTAGCCGGAGACAGCGGGCGGCTTGTTAATGTGTGCCGGCCCCTGCCAGAGCGCATCGGTGATTTCACGCTGAGGGGCGGTAAAATCTACACTTTTTGTTTTTTCAGGGAGATGAAAGAAATGTTCCACAGGTACGTGCGCCCGGTTGGCTATGGTTTGGCGATAGTAGGCACCTTCTCACTGCTGTTTTCGGCGTTCGAGTTGTTTGCGGGAAGAGACACCCTGTTTGCCGTGGCTAAATCAGCTGTATTTGTTGCGCTTGGCATTTGGGTGATCAAGAACTCAGTAAAGGCCTGATACGCAGGATCACTCCGGTGACATCAGCACGGCCAGGGTGAGCTTAATGAACTCTTCGTTTTCGTCGATGGTATGCAAAGCGCTGCGCACGTTTTCTGCCACTTCAGCGGAACCGCGTTGCTCGACCCAGTTCGATAGCTCCATGACGGAAGCCTCGAGGGACAGTTGATTCTCGTAAAGTTTTGATAGCAGGGAGGGCAATAGATCTGAGTTTGGCATGGCTGATTCTCCGTGGATGTATCAGCGTAGCAGGTGGTGAAACAGGGACTTTGATTTGAGTCGGCAGAAGGCCGGGAGAGGGGCGTTGCGGACGCGAGCACCAGAATGTTGTTCAGTCGCTCGGGAGTAGCTTCCGATTTATTAGTGGGGAGATCCTGGGCAAGCGCCACAGTCAGCGCGTCTAGCCAATCTCTAGATTTTTGGGAGGCCGGCTGATCTGTCGGCAAATGTTCATCAGAGATATCTCACTTCTCCACTGGCCAGTCGATAAGTGAGGCTACGAGTCCGTCTCTCAGAGCCTGGAACTGTGAGTAGGTGTTGTTTGGCATCTGATTGAGCGCGGATTTTAACTTTGTCAGGCGATGCGGCATTGCCACTCCTTGGCATTTCTGAAAGGCACAACGCTACTACGCTGCGAAGAGCCCAGTTACTGGCATTCCATCCACGCTGGATGCCTGGACAGGTCCGGGGAACAGTGCTTGGATTCCAAGTTTCACTATCCGCCTGAATCGCAAGGATGCCCATGCGTAAAATCTTGATAGCTATGTCGCTCGTTATTCACTCGCTCCTGCTGGCTGGCTGCTCCTCTGTGTCGACTTTCGACAAGTATGCAACCTTGCGCTTTTATGGATGCTGGATGCGAAGCCGGCTCCTTCGGATGAGATTGATGCCTTTCAGATAAAGCCAGTCGGGGAGAACGGGAAGGTTTTCCTATGGGGAGGAGGGCATCCCTGGAACGATTGCCGAGTGGCAGAAATACTGGCTCGCCCTTCGCAAGTGGACTGCCGACAAACCCGCTTTTCCCGACAGCAACAAGCGCCCCATAGCACCCATCTGATCCGATATTGCATAACCTCATCCGCCATAAACGGGTTTATTTTTTCCTGAAAAAAAGCTATGCCTGTCATCGAGCAGCATTTGAGACAGATCGTGCAAGTCGCATAACACATGTGGAATACGTGCGGAGCGGCAGCGTATGGACTACTTCCCAACGGCATCCTTGTCGTTGATATTTTTTGAAAACCGAAAACGATCTGATATTCTCCTTTCCTTTTTACCGCAGGGAAGCCGTTAATGGGGCAAGGTCAGAGAGTCGAAGCGCTTGACTACTTAAGGGGGGTAATGGCGCTTTCAATAATGATTTATCACTATGTTTGCGGAACTATTGGAGACCCTGACGGAAATACCGTTCTTGGTCGCCTTGGTATTTATGGAGTGTCGCTTTTCTATATAATAAGCGGTGCCTCTCTATTTCTTGCTTATAGAAATTCATCTTGGGGGCTTGATAAGGTTTCTGAGTTCTGGAAGAAAAGGTTGTTAAGACTTGCCCCGATATATTGGATTGCATGCATTGGGTTCTTGTTTAAGCTATGGCGAAATTATTCGATAGAGACGGTGATGCTGAATCTATCTATGACTTTTGGCTTTCTGGGATACACGAAAGGTATACCTGCCGGCTCATGGTCAATTGGTAATGAGGTTTGTTTCTACCTTGCATTTCCGATAGTTATTATTTGTGCCCGGCGCTGGGCAGCACTTCTGGCTTTGCTGTTAGTTTCTTTAGTAAGCTATATTCACTTTGCTTTTAACTTGCTTGGCACTGATAAGAGTCTTGCTGAGCAGTGGTTTACCTATATTCACCCATTCAATCAAATTTTTTTATTTGTCGTTGGTGTTGCACTATCTAAGTTTTCTCTCTCTGTGCAGCCTTCGCGGTTATCGAATGTATCTTCTGTGTTGCTTTTGGTTGTGGCGGCACTTGGAATGTTCTTTTATGAGAGTACTCCTGAAATGATACAGCTTGTTACTGGATATGATCGACTGGTCTTCACCTTGTTTAGTATTATTGCAACCTTTGCCTGTTTGCGATTGGCCTTGTCAGGTAAAACGTTTATTGAGAAAGGTCTCAAGCACCTTGGTGAGATGTCTTATTCAATTTACATGCTTCATAGCGTTACATTCTTCTATGTGCAGAAGTTTATTCCAAAATCAGTTTCAACCGGCATGCCTCTTTTTTATGTGGCTATGTTTATTTCCGTTCCTCTAACGCTATATCTCGCAAGTCTTTCCTATCGGTATATCGAAACACCATTCATTCGTCTTGGAAAGATGAAGGACGGTGGTTTTATTCAAAATATTAAGCTTGTATTCCGGCGGCAGGCTTAAGGAACGCTGCTACTACAGTTTTACGATTTTAGTATGAGCAATGCCGCGTGCCTCTAAACGATAAAGCCTAATCAGCCCGCGATGAGCGGGCTTTTTATTGCCTGGAGAAAATCATGTCGATCACTGAGCAGCAGTTGCTGCAGATTCCCACCAACGCCGGCGTTTTTGTTCCTGTGCTGAACGCCGTTATGGGCAAGTACGGGATCGTGGACAAGCTGCGTATCGCCGCATTCGGCGCGCAGTTTGGACACGAGTCGGGCCATCTGTGCTACGTGCGGGAGATATGGGGACCCACCGCGCAACAGGCCGGCTACGAAGGGCGCGCATATCTGGGCAACACGGTGAAGGGGGACGGCCCCAAGTACCGTGGCCGGGGCCTGATCCAAATCACTGGGCGGGCGAGCGACATGGAGTGCGGTGAAGCGCTGGGCCTTGACTTGGTCAATCAACCAACACTGCTGGAAGCACGCGGCAATGTCGGCAGCCTGGTTCTGTTCTACCCGTGGGTTGAACACCCTGGCATATCAAGGACAGTTCGTGAAGATTACTCGGCGCATCAATGCCGGGCTCACCGGACAGGATGATCGCCAGGCGCTCTACGAAAAGGCACTGAAATGACGCCCGGGCAGATCCTGGCCGCGATACTGCTGGCGATGGCGATCAGTGCTGCCGGTACCTGGCAGGTGCAAGACTGGCGCCTCGGGGAGGTACTGGCAGAGCAGAGCACCCAGTTCGAGACGGACCTGACCTCGATCGGCAATGCCGCGGCGGCTGAGGCTCGCGCCGAGCAGGAAAAGCGCCTTCACGGAGCAGCATCTGGCCGTCGCCGACCAAAAACATACCAAGGAATTATCTGATGCCTAGCGCAACCAGGCTCTATTGAGTGACCGCCTTGCTACTGCTGATGTGCGGCTGTCAGTCCTTATTGACACCACGGATTCAGCCAGTGGCTGTGACGTGCCTAACACCCGCGGCTCCGTGGGCGTGGTTCATGCTGCCCGTCGAGCCCAACTTGACCCAGCGCATGCTCAACGAATTATCGCCATCACCGACGATGGAGATAATGCGGTGATCGCGCTGCGGGCGTGCCAGGTGTATCTGAGGGAACTGAGTGCAGGCCCGAAATGAGAGAGCCACCCACAAAGGCGGGTGGCCGCTAGAGTTTACTTGGCTTTGGGTGCGGCATTTCCTCGGCCGCCGCCGGAAGGTTTGCCCGTGGTACTTGGAAGGTTTGCAACGACGGGCGCTTTGGTGCCTCCGCTGCCTGCGCCTTTACCAGTCGAACCTGAGTTGCTTTTGCCGCCTCCAGACTTGGACATGACTTTCTCCTTGTTACGACTCAATTTGATTGCAAGGAGACCTTAGACCACCAATAAAAAGAAGCCTCCAGTTCCATGCGGGAGAATGTTGCCTGTTATTTCAATGCCGGTTCGATCAGCTGGATCAGCTGTGGCCCCTTATTCCTCACGTTGCCCACAGCAGTGTCGACCTTGAACCATTCAAAGACCTCGGACAGTTCGCCTTGGTGCAGCACTATCTGCTCCGCTCGCTCTTCGGGTGTGGCCGGGTCCAACCATTCCCGGCGTCAGCACCGCGGGTCGACGCTCGTGGATATCTAACCATGCTGCGGGTGCTGTCAGCGGTGATGATCACAAACCCGTCATGCTCGCTAGGTCCTTCATCTACGTCCGGTAGTTGGCCTATCGCGTCGCAGAATATCGGCGCGCCATCCCGACGGCGGATTAGGTCGGGCTACTTTTTCGGACCTCCTTCGTCTACCCACTCAAAGCTGTTGTGGATCGGAGTGATTGCCCGGTGCAGCCAGATCGCCCTGAAGAACGGCCCGTCGGCGACCTTTTCCTCGCCCGCATTGATCGGTGAAGCTCGATCCTTTGCCCAATGCGGCCGCAATCCCCAGCGCACCGGGTCAGCGTGCAGCAGATCCCCTTGAACGTGCAGTAGCGCGACCTGCGTGGTCGGCGCGACGTTGTAGCGTTCGATTGGCGGGTCACCCATAGATTTGGTCAAGGTGTTAGGCATGCTGAGGGCTGCAACAAAGTCGTGGATGCCACGGTACTGCGTCAGTCTTCCGCACATAATCGTCTCCGCCCGTCGGGGCTTATGAACAGTCGGATATGCATCCGCACCGGCATGTTCAATCCGGATGAAGCGAAATACGCCAACGGGGTAGTGGTGGATATGCCGTATCCAACTGACGACATGCGCCTGCTGAGCAAGGCTGCAGTTGACGCTCTTGACCGGATTTTTCGAACAGGCTTCAAGTACAGCAAAGCCGAGGCGATGTTGCTCAATCTGTGCCAGCCGGGCGAGAACATGGACGATCTATTCGCGGTGTCTCAGCCGGCCGAGGCCACGAGAGTTATGATCGTGCTGGACCAGATCAATGACAGGGGGGAAGGGGAGCGCTGAGGTCGGCCAGTGTGCCGACGAACCCCGACTGGTGCATGCGTCGGGAAATGATGAGCCAGAGCTACACCGTGAAGCTCGATCAGCTGTGGTCGGTTGCTTGCAAGTAGTGAGGTGCTCAGCGCCTGATCAACTTCAATCGGGCGACATGAAGACTGCCAGAGTCAGCTTGATGAACCCCCCGTTCTCGTCGATTGAGTGCAAAACGCCGCGGATGTTCTTAGTAGATCAGTGTTTGGCATTGCTGTTCCTTAGTAGATTGGACAGCGTAGCAGCCGATGAAAACGGGGTATTCGAGTTGAGTCAGCAGAACGCCGGTAGATGGGATAAATAAGCTCGCCCCGCGACAGCACGAGGCGAGATTGCAGCTATTTTCCGAGCTTCTTACGGACATCGGTAACCATCGGGCCCACCGCCTTCACGGCGTCCTTAAGCTGTTGTTCAGTAACGCCGAACTCTTTGGTCCAGTGCTTTACCTCCCAAGGCTCGGAGGTATTCACGCGAGCTCGGTCCTGAGGGCCACGGTTTTTCAGATCGTCAGACATAATTCCACTCCCTGCGGGTTGGCCTGGAGGCGTCCAGGCGTCTCTCGATAGAGCATTGTCGGTTTAGTGGAGTTCGGTTGGAGTTATGAACGGTTAACTATCGGCAGGACGTCGGAGAGGGGAATCGCGGAGCATAAAAAGATAAGGGCCTGCATGAAGTTCATCACGCAAGCCCTTGATATCTTTGGTGCCCGAACCCGGAATCGAACCGGGACGCCCTTACGAGCGGGGGATTTTAAGTCCCATGCGTCTACCAGTTTCGCCATTCGGGCGGCAGCGCGTTGTAGCAGGGTTGGGAATATATAGATCCGTACGCTCGGGCGCAAGGTCGAAGGGCAGCTTTCTTGCTGAAGGCTTGAGTGAAAAAGCTCGGCAGATCAGTGATCTACAGGGGGTATTGAGGCTAATCGGACGATTCGGCTGGCGACAGAACATGAGCCATAAATGACAGCTTTGGCTACTTGCCATACCCCCCGGCCAGAGCGTGGATCAGTGGCTGTTTGGTGTTCATGAATGCAGCCATTTCGGTACGACACATGGTCGACCTCTGAGCCCGTAGCGGGTGTAAGGTGGGGCTGCAACGCCAGAAAATCTCAGGAAAGCGAGGTGACTATGAGCGCTCCAATGCTGACGAAGCTGCATCTGAATGGCTACGACATCGTGCAGGTCAACCATGGACCGTGGCGGGTATGTACGCCCCAGGACCGGTTGGCGACCTTCAATTCCCGCGAACAGGCATTTGCGTATGCCGCTACCTTGCCAGGGTACAAGGCACGCAACCGGCCGGTGTCCAATGATGATTGAAGTGCAACAAAAAAGCCCCGGCCTGGCCGGGGCTTTTGCATGGGCAGCCTAGACGAAAGGCTGGCCGCTGAACCCGCGTGGCAGGCGCTGCAGGCCTGGCAAGTCGGTCAGGCGTTGTGTCCACGCGCTGCGCCAGTCGGTTGCGGTATGAGTCTTGGCTTTGCGTGACGCGCGGCGAGCGGCGTTGCGCTGGGTGCGGCGCGCTTCCTTGTAGGCTTCGGTGTTGCGGCAGGTGCGGCATTTGACCCGGTTCAACTCGGTGCTGGACGGGAGGTTGGTGCCGTGATGGCCGCAAGCCAGATGCCCGGCGACCTTGAAGTGAATGACCATGTAAGCGTCTCCTTCTTATGGGGTACGCGCATCGGTAGACCCACAATGCGCGCGGGGAGGGCGGGAGCGGAAAAATCCCGGCACCTGAAGTTACGACCCCATCGGTGGTGTGACGTTCGTTTATCCCCCCAAACGGATAGGTACGCGGCTACGGCTAGTCGATCAGCGCCAATAGATCGGTATCGCCCACATCCACGCCGGCCTGGGTCAGCAACGTCGTCACCTGGCCGCGGTGATGGGTCTGGTGATTGAAGAAATGCACCAGCAGGCTGAAAAACGGCTTGTCCGCCGCGACTCCGCGCATGTTGTGGTAGTGCAGGCGATGGTCGAGGTCACCATCGCTCAAGCCGTGGGCCCACTCGATGATCAGCTCATCCAGCCAGACGCGCCGGGACGCGAGTGCGCACAGATCGGCGAAGGCCAGGTGCTTGAGGTCGCGTGGTGCCTCGATGGCGCTCAACGGGGCCAGTGCCGAAAAGCCGACAGGGTGCAGCGCAAAGCGCTTGAGCCAGACCGTATCGCCCAGCACCAGGTGGTTCAGCGTGCCGAAGATCGAGCCGAAAAACGCTTGGCGGTCCTCCAGCAGTGCGGCGTGGTCCAGGGTGCCGGTCGCGTCATAGACCTTGCGATTCATCCACTGGTTGTAGGTCGCCATCAGCGCGATCTGTTCGATACGGTTCACGGGGTGTGTCTCTTGTTGCCGGGGTCGCGCCATCATAAGGCGTGGCCGCCCGGCGGTCATGGTGTTCCCGCAGTGGCGCGCTATGGTTGTTAGACGCCAACACCACGCCCTGGGAGGGTGAAACCATGAACACCAGCGACTTACTTGAACAACTGCTGCGCGCCGGGCAGCCGGGCAGTGGCACCGCGGGCGGCGGTCTGGGCGGGCTGCTTGGTGGTCTGTTGAAAGGCACCAACAGCGCCAATGCGCCTGCCGGTGGCGGCCTCGGTGGGTTATTGGGTGGCTTGGGCGGCATGCTCGGGGGTGGAGCTGCCGCGCGCCCGGCCCAGGGGCGTACTGGTGGGATGAACTATGCGGCGTTGGCCTCCCTGGGAATGATGGCTTTCCAAGCGTATCAGGCCTGGCAGAGCCAGCAGGCGGCCAAGCCACAAGCGGCATTCCAGACCGTCGACCAGCTCCACGGCGCCGAAGCCGAAGCCCACAGTCACGCAGTCTTGCGTGCATTGATCGCGGCCGCGAAGGCCGACGGCGAGATCGACGAAAAAGAGCGGCAGTTGATCTCGAATGAAGTACGCCGACATACCGACGACCCACAGTTGCAACAGTGGCTCGACGCCGAAATCGCCAAGCCCCTGGATGCGGCGGATTTTGCCGAGTTTGCCGAAGACCCGGCAGTGGCGGCCGAGATGTACGTGGCCAGTGTGCTGCTGGTCGATGACCAGCAGGAAGCCGAACGCAACTACCTGGATGACCTCGCGGGGCAGTTGCAGATCGACCCGCAGTTGCAGCTGCTGTTGGAGCAACAGGCCAAAGCCTAGAACCGCAGTGTCGCACCGGTGGTCAGCCACTGGTCGCGGGCGCCGGTCAGGCTGCGCCCCAGTATCAGGTCGATGTCGACAAATTCCCCCAGGTGCAGGCGCGGTCCGGCCTGCCAGGCCTGGTCGCCGCCGGCCTGGCCATAGCGCTCGGCGATCAGCGTCAGGGCGTGCGCAAGCTCGTACTCCAAGCCGCTGCCCCAGGTCAGGCGATGTTGCTGATCGCCGTCGTTGTAGGCATGAGTCCAGCCGGCGTTGAGGTTCAGGCGCAAGGCTTCAAGGACTTGCCAGGTGAACGGGACGTTCAGGTCAGCGCCATCAAACCCGTGTTGTCGATCCAGCGCCAGGTGCGCGCCAGCGGAAACGGCGATTTCCACGCCCAGGTCTTGTCGGGACAGCACCTGGGCCTTGAGTTGCGGGTTGACCTGGGTCTCATGGTCGGCCCGTGACAGCGCCGCGCCCCATTGCACAGAGGGCATGGCGGCGAAGGTGCAGGCCGGCGACAGCGTCTCGCTGTGGGTGCTGCTATCGTGGCGATTGGCGCTGTACCAGGCGTCTATGTTGCATGCTCCTGGCGCATTGATCGCGCCGTCGTCGACCACGTAGGCACCGCCGGCCGCGTGGGCTTTCGACACCAGGGCCACCAGCAGGATCAGGCCCAGCGTGAGGCCGATAAAGATCAGATTGCGCCGCAGCGCCCGACGTTTCGCCGGTGGCAACAGCAGCAGGCTATTGCGCGCACCGCGATAGTGGCGCGCACGGTATTTGGCAAACCCGTCGGGGCGTTGAGGGGTGTGTTTTTTGTGCATGATGCACCTCGCGTGAATTCAGCTTTCTACGGTGAGTACCGAGATACCGCTGGCGTTGGCCTGGCAGACCAGCTCGAAGGTGTCATCGCCACCGGGCAGGGCGATGACCACATCGGGGCGGCTGTCGGTCAGCATGAAATGGTTGCGTTGGCGTTCCGCCTGCTTGCCGTGGTGTTGCCAGTTGGGCGGGTAGCGCACCACGTCGATGCCCAGCTCGCGTGCCCATTCCTCGATGTCGCTGCCGAGGAACTGGTTGCCGCCGTGGATCAATACCTGCACCGGGCGCAGGCGGTGGTAAGCGTCCAGCACCTGGCGGGACTTTTTGGTGTCGGCGTAATGACGACCTGCACAGATCAAGACGCGCATAAGAAATTTCCTTGCAATGCAAACGCTGCCTGGGTGTAGGAGCCGGCTTGCCGGCAAGCCGGCTCCTACGAGGCATGGCAGGGTGAAACTCAGTACCACTGCTTGAAGCGGCGGATGTAGAGGGTTTTCATCAGTTGGGCCACGCAGCAGTAGGCGAGAAGGGTGCCGACCAACCACGGGAAGTACGCCAGCGGCAGCGGTTGCAGGCCGACCAGGGTGCCCAGCGGCGAGAACGGCACGTAGATCCCCAGCCCGATGACCACGGCGGTCATCATCAGCACCGGCCACGCGGCTGTGCTCTGGAAGAACGGGATCTTGCGCGTGCGCAGCATATGCACCACCAGGGTTTGCGAGAGCAGCCCCTCGATAAACCAGCCGGACTGGAACAGGGTCTGCATCTCGACACTGTTGGCGGCGAACACGTACCACATCAGCGCAAACGTGGTGATGTCGAAGATCGACGAGGTCGGCCCGATCCAGATCATGAAGCGGCCGATGTTCTTGGCATCCCACTTGCGCGGCTTGGCCAGGTATTCCTTGTCCATCTTGTCCCACGGCAAGGCCAGCTGGGAGATGTCGTACATCAGGTTCTGCAGCAGCAAGTGGATCGACAGCATCGGCAGGAACGGAATGAACGCACTGGCGACCAGCACTGAGAACACGTTGCCGAAGTTGGAGCTGGCGGTCATGTTCAGGTACTTCATGATATTGCCGAAGGTTTCGCGGCCCTTGAGCACGCCTTCTTCAAGCACCATCAGGCTCTTTTCCAGCAAGATGATGTCGGCCGATTCCTTGGCGATATCGGTACCGCTGTCCACCGAGATACCCACGTCGGCATCGCGCAGCGCCGGTGCATCGTTGATGCCGTCACCGAGGAAACCGACCGTGTGACCGTTGGCTTGCAGAGCCTTGAGCACGCGGGATTTCTGCAGTGGCGTGAGCTTGGCGAACACCGTGCGCTCTTCCACGCGGCGCAGCAGGGTCGCGTCGTCCATCGCTTCGATTTCCACCCCCAGCAGCGGCTGGCCTGGATCGAGCCCGACCTGGCGGCAGATCTTGCTGGTGACCACCGCGTTGTCGCCGGTCAGCACTTTGACCGCCACGCCGATTTGTTGCAGCGCGGCAATCGCCGGGCCGGCGGTTTCCTTCGGTGGATCGAGGAAGGTCAGGAAGCCCTGGATCACCAGGTTGCGCTCATCAGCGGTGGTGTACTGCTGGCGCGCCAGCGATTTAGGGATGTGACGGTTGGCCACCACCAGCACCCGGAAACCGTCTTCGTTGTAGTCGTTGGCAATCGCCAGCAACGCTTCGCGGCGGTGCTCATCCAGCGGCACGGCCTTGCCTGCCTCCATCACGTGGGTGGAAATGCCCAGCATCTCCTCCACGGCGCCCTTGCACACCAGCAGGTGGTCGTCGGCGGCGTCCTTGACCACGATCGACAGGCGACGGCGCACAAAGTCGAAGGGCAATTCATCGACCTTGCTGTAGGCAAATGGCACCTGGAACTTGGGGTTCTGCTCGGCGAACTGCACCACGGCCTGGTCCATCAGGTTCTTCATGCCGCTCTGGTGATAGCTGTTGAGCCAGGCCAGGGACAGCACCGCGTCATCCCGCTGGCCAAAGGCGTTGACGTGATGCTCGAGGATGATTTTGTCCTGGGTCAGCGTGCCGGTCTTGTCGGTGCACAGCACGTCCATCGAACCAAAGTTCTGGATCGCGTTGAGGCGCTTGACCACCACCTTGCGCTTGGCCATGGCCGTGGCGCCCTTGGCCAGGTTGGCGCTGACGATCATCGGCAGCATTTCCGGGGTCAGGCCCACGGCCACCGCCAGTGCGAACAGGAACGCATCGCCCCAGTCGCCCTTGGAGAAACCATTGAGCAGGAACACGATCGGCACCATCACCAGCATGAAGCGGATCAGCAGCCAGCTGACGCTGTTCACCCCGCGGTCAAAGGCGGTTTGCACCCGCGAACCGACAATCGCCTTGGCCAGCGAGCCAAAGTAAGTACGTGGTCCGGTGGCGACTACCACGGCTTTGGCGCGGCCGCTGACCACATTGGTGCCCATGAAGCAGATGTTCGGCAGGTCCAGCAGGTTGCCCTGGTCGGCGGCCAAGGCGCTGGCGGATTTTTGCGTGACCTCACCCAAGGTGTCGTATTTCTCCACCGGCAAGGCTTCGCCGGTGAGCACGGCCTGGCTGATGAACAGGTCGCGGGACTCGATCAGGCGGATATCGGCGGGGATCATGTCGCCGGCCGACAACTGCACGATGTCGCCGGCCACCAGTTCGCGCATCGGTACTTCGCGCAGGGCGGGCTGGCCGCCCACTTGCTCGCGGCGTAGCACGGTCGCGGTGGTGCGCACCATGGCCTTCAAGGCTTCGGCGGACTTGGCCGAGCGGTGCTCCTGCCAGAAGCGCAGCAGGCTGCTGAGCAGCACCATGGTCATGATGATGATGACTTTGGTGGGGTCGGCCTCTTCGCCATCCTGCATCGGCAGCCAGCAGTCAGTGAAGAAACTGATGCCGCCCAGGGTCAGCAGCACGTAGATGAACGGGTTGTTCAGGGCCTGCAGGAACTGGACGATGGCGTGAGGCGGCTTGTCGTGCGCCACTTCGTTGTAGCCTTCGCGTTGCAGGCGGGCAGCGGCGTCCAGTTCGGTCAGGCCATCCTGGGTGGCGCGAACGTTAGCGAGGGTGGCGGATAAGCCGTTGTGGGCTTCGCGGGCGGCACGCATCGACAGTTTGGTGTCGGCGTCGGTGCCCTTTTTCTTCTGCAGTGGCGTGTTTTTTACGGCGCTCATGGTGTGTACTCCTGTCGCCAGTTGTCGACAAAACAGGCCCGTTACTTGCCTGCATACAGGCGAGTGAAAGCCGGCCGAGCCGCTAACTTGGCGATCGGTTCAAATAAGGTGTTTACCTAACTTTGATGGCGGCGTTAGTTAACTAACGCGCAGCCGATTACATCTGGAAGTGTTCATGAGGAACTCCAGGGTATTGATCAGATAGTTGCTGTTTCCAGCGGGGTTAAGCTGCGCGAGCGCTCACATACAGACCGAGCATCAAGCCAGCTTGCGCCAGGCGGGAAACGGTCGGTCTCTGTGGGTCTTGAGGGTCGGCGTGATCCCAGTGCTGCTGCAATTGGCCAGTGGCTGGGCAGATACGCCAGTGCGCCAGCGGGTGGGCCGGGCGCACTTGAGGGGAGGGTACGGCAAGTGGCGAACGGGTCGGCGAAAAACCCACGGGCTCGCGGCACAGCTTGGCGCGCAGGGCGGCGGCCAGTGTGCGTACATCAGGTAAAACAAAGGTTTGGAAGGTCATAACACACCTCGGGACCGGATACGCATCCGGCGAGGCAGTTACGGAGGAGCATCAAGCTCTAGCGCAGCTTACCGGACCTGGAAGGCGAGTCCTGTCATATTCTGGGTTTGGCGCCCGATGCCCGCAAACGCGGTGCTCGGACAGCGACTAGATACTGTGTCCATTGGCTTCTTTTGTGAGGTTTAAAAAAGGCCCCAGTAGCGGGCACGGGCAATCTACTCAGACAGTTACAAAATGTCAACGCATGATTAATTAAATAACCCGCGGTTCAGAGTTCATTCAGATAAGAGGCACTCTGAAGTTACCGGTTATATAACTTCATATGCCCTGTGCCGCGAGAATAGCCAGATAGATCAAGACCACGCCGCAGGCGCCGTAACTGATGCGTTGCCACAACGGCGAAGCGTTCTGGCGCAACAGATTCACCAGCGCCGCAATCAAAAAGCACGACAACACCGAGGCCAGCATGAACCCCGCAAAAAACATCAGCGTCTGCCCGTGGCTGGGTGTCGCGCCGACGATGCCGGACAAGGCGCTGCCCAACGCGCCCCAATAGACGATGTTCTTTGGGTTGGCCAACGAAATCGCCGCGCCTACCGCCAGCGCATTTTTACCGGAGCGGGCTACGTTGCTGTCAGCTTCGGGCAGGTGCCAGGCGTCGAGCAGGCTGCGCACGCCCAGCCAGGCCAGGTACAGCGCACAGACCACCGTCAGCGGCACGCGCACCGCGTCATGCTGGATCAGCAACGCGATACCGGTGAGCCCGATCACCGCCCAGACGGCATCGCCCACCAGCGAACCGACCTGCACCAGCAAGGCCGGGGTAAAACCGTGCAATAGGCCACGGCGCAGGGTTTCCGTCAGCACCGCGCCGGGAGAGAGGCAAAAAACAAAACCGAATACCAGCGCGTAAAAGAAGATCGTCAGCATGCCCGCGTTCCTTCAAATGATGCCGGGCAGTGTGCGCAGGGATGGGTGTGCAGTCTTGAACCAGATTGCGCTGTTCAGCGCTTCACTACGCTCTGGTAGCGGCCGGGAGTGATGCCGTAGGCCGCGCGAAAATGCCGATTCAGGTGGCTCTGATCGGCAAAGCCCAGCGTGTGCGCAACTTCACTGGCCGCCACGCCGTTGCGCAACAAGCCCTTGGCACGGCGAGTGCGCAATTGCATGGCCCATTGCCGGGGACTGAGCCCGGTTTCTTTCTGGAAGGTGCGCAGCAGATGGAATTTGGACAACCCCAGCTCATCGCCCAACTGCTCCAACGGTACGGACTGATGCAGCTGTTCGGCGAGCAGTTCCTGGGCGCGGCCGATCAGGCTTTTGCCGGTGGCCGCGGTGCCGGGCAGGCGCACACCACTGAGGCCGACCACTTCGCCGAGCAACAGGAGCAAAGCCTCTTCGTGCAACTCGCGCACCCGCGCATCGCCACTCAATGCGCCTTTCACCGCCATCGCCAGGCGCTGGGCCAGGTCCGGCTGGACACACAGCGAGCGGTCGAACTCCACCTGTGCCAGCCCCAGATCACCGGCCAATTGGTCGGCGCTCACGTACAGGCTGACAAACTGCCAAGGCGCCCCCTCGGCAGCGCCGCCGCCCTGAATCTGCCCAGGGTTATACAGGGTGATCGAGCCCGGCCCCGCCGCAAACTCGCGGCGGTCCAGCCAGACTTTTTCCTCGCCCAGCAGGTTCACGCCGATCACGCATTCATCATGGCTGTGGCGCGCAAAGGTCAGGCCGGTGCAGGTCGTGCTGCTGAGTTCGTAGTTGCCCAGCCAGGCGTGTTGCATGGCGCTCATCGAGGTGGCTCGCTAGGAGTGAGGGCCTCAGCATACGCTGGCAGCGCGGTTCAAATCGACCGTTGATTGTTCGCGGGTCGACCCGTATAGCAGCAGGATGCGCGGGGCCTGGGTCGAATCCAGTGGGCCGGGCGGGAGCAGCGATACATCCAGGTTTGGCAAGGGGGCTCATGGGTTCTGCGGTGACAACTGCGCAATGCGCTCAAGTTGTGTTTTCAGGTCAGCAGGGCTGAGGTCGGCGACAGGCAGGGCGAACAATGCACGGCAGCGTGTGGCGATAATCGCCAGCGTGGCATCGAATGCGGCTTGGATCGAGGCTTCATCGCCTTGCACGTCGGAGGGATCCTCCAGACCCCAATGCGCCTTCACCGCCGGCCCGAAATACACCGGGCAGGCCTCGCCAGCGGCTTTGTCACACACGGTGATGACCACGTCCGGCGGGCTGCCTTCAAAGGCCTCGTTGCCTTTGCTGTACAGCCCCTCGGTGCTGATGCCCGCCGCCTGCAACGTGCCGAGGCTGCGTGGCAACACCTGGCCCTTGGGGAAACTGCCGGAGCTGATCGCTGCAAAGCCGCGCGGCGCCAGGTGATTGAACACGGCTTCGGACAAGATGCTGCGGCAGCTGTTGGCGGTACACATGAACAGGACTTTCATGGCTCGATTCCTTCAAAGACTCAGGCGCAAGGCGAGGGCGGCGAGGGTGATCAACAGCACCGGCAGGGTCAGCACGATCCCGACCCTGAAGTAGTAGCCCCAGGTGATGGTGATGCCTTTGCGCGCCAGGATGTGTAGCCACAACAACGTGGCGAGACTGCCGATCGGGGTGATCTTCGGACCCAGGTCACTGCCGATCACGTTGGCGTAGATCATCGCGTCCTTGACCACGCCCACGGCATGGCTGGACTCGATGGACAGCGCGCCGATCAACACCGTCGGCAGGTTATTCATCGCCGACGACAACAACGCGGTCAGCACGCCCGTGCCCATGGCGGCGCCCCATACGCCGTGCTGCGCAAAGGTATCCAGCCAGGTCGCCAGGTAGGTGGTGAGCCCGGCATTACGCAGGCCATAAACCACCAGGTACATGCCCAGGGAGAAGATCACGATTTGCCAGGGCGCTTCCTTGAGTACTTTGCGCGTGGAAATCTTGTGGCCCTTGGCGGCAATCACCAGGAGCAGCACGGCGCACGCCGCCGAGATGGCACTGATCGGAATGCCCAGCGGTTCGAGGGCAAAGCAACCGACCAGCAGGATGCCCAGCACCCACCAACCGGCGCGGAAGGTGGCGCGGTCGTGCACGGCACTCGCAGGGTCTTCCAGGTCAGCCGGGTCGTAGGTTTGCGGGATGTCGCGGCGGAAAAACCACAGCAGCACCGCCAAGGTCGCCGCGACGCTGACAAGGTTCACCGGCACCATGACGGCGGCGTATTCGTTGAAGCCGATCTTGAAATAATCCGCCGAGACGATGTTCACCAGGTTCGACACCACCAGCGGCAGGCTCGCTGTGTCGGCGATAAAGCCTGCGCCCATGACAAACGCCAGGGTCGCGCTCGGGGAAAAACGCAGCGCCAGCAGCATCGACATCACAATCGGCGTGAGGATCAGCGCCGCGCCGTCGTTGGCAAACAACGCCGAGACCAGGGCACCGAGCAGCACCATATAGGCAAACAAGCGCCGGCCGCGTCCACGGCCCCAGCGCGCCACATGCAAGGCGGTCCAGGCAAAGAAGCCGGCTTGATCGAGCAACAGGCTGATGATGATCAGTGCGACAAACGTGGCGGTGGCGTTCCAGATGATGTGCCACACCACCGGGATGTCGGCCAGGCTGATCACGCCGCAGGCCAGGGCCAGGATCGCGCCCAGCGTGGCACTCCAGCCCACGCCGAGGCCCTTGGGCTGCCAGATGACCAGCACGATGGTGAGGATAAAAATAGCAACTGCGACAAGCATGAATAAACGCTCCGTTGGCTCAGCAGCAGGCGCTGGCCCGTTGTGGTCTGTCGCCCATTGCTTCCAGGCGTTGTGCGTCGCTGTGCAACCAGGTCTGGTTGGCTTGCAGGGTGGTCTGCAACACCTCGGTCACCCAGCCAGGCAGCGCCGGGTTGAGGCGGTAGTAGATCCATTGGCCCTGGCGACGATCCAGCACCAGCCCGCAACTGCGCAGTTGCGCCAGGTGGCGGGAAATTTTTGGCTGGCTGTCGTCCAAGGCATGGATCAGTTCGCAGACGCAAAGTTCGCCTTCGCGCAGGATCAACAACGTCAGGCGCGCGCGGGTAGCGTCAGCCAGGCATTTGAACAATGTGGGTGGAGAGAAGAGGTCCGACATGCGCAGGCCTGTTTTTAATATATGGAAATACGAATATACGGATATCCATATATTTAGGTCAAACCTTGTTTCAATTGACGTGGATCAAATCCGCGGAAATCAGCCACAAGTGTTTGAAATTAAAATGAAACAAGAATGTCCTAAAGTGCCTGCCCATTGCTGATGAAGGATGACCCCGCGTGACCCGTGCCACTCGCAACCTGCGCAAGACCCTGGATTCCGTCGCGGAAAATAACGAAACCGCGGCGTTCGACCTGATGCGTGCCGTCGAAAAACTCGGCGATGAAGTCCTGCGCCAACGTCTGCTCAATACCATCCACCGCCTCAACCAGGATGCCCACGAACTGCGCGAAGCGCGGGATTCGGTGGAGCAGGTGTCGGTACGCCTGGCCTGAGCAAGATCGTTCAAGACAAGCCCCTGGTTGCGCTGGCATGCTTGTCGACTGTCTGTCGATGAGCCGTCTCCATGCCTACTGCCTTACCTCATTACGCCTTCGCTCGCGGCGCGATCGCCGTCATTCCCCTGTCCCTGGCCTGTGCGCCCTGGGGCTTGCTGGCCGGTTCGATGGCCATCGATGCGCAATTCACCCCACTGCAAGCCCAAGGTTTGTCGGCCATCGTGTTTGCCGGCGCGGCGCAGTTGGTCGCCATCGGCATGGTCAAGAGCGGCGCCAGCCTGATCTCCATCGTGCTCACCACGCTGCTGCTGACATCTCAGCACTTGCTCTACGGCATGCACCTGCGCCCGATTATTTCCCCGCTTAAAAGCCGCTGGCGCATGAGCCTGGGCTTTCTGTTGACCGACGAATTCTTCGCCCTGGTCAGCCACTACGACCGCGAAACCTTCAATCGCTGGTATGCGCTGGGGGTCGGCCTGACGTTCTACATCGCCTGGAACCTGTTCACCCTGGCCGGCATCGTGCTCGGCAAAAGCATCCCCGGCCTGGATCAACTGGGCCTGGAGTTCTCGATTGCCGCGACCTTTATTGCCTTGATCACGCCGGTGGTGCGCGACGTGCCGACGGTGGTCTGTGTGGCCGTGTCATTGTTGTGTTCAGTGTGGTTGAGCTTCCTGCACTGGGAATCGGCGGTGGTGGTGTCCGGCGTGCTGGGCATGAGTGCCGGTTTTGTGTGCAAACGCCTGGGAGTAGGGCAGCGATGATCTACCTGATGATTGTGGCCATGGGCCTGGTGGTGTTTCTCAACCGTTACCTGTTTATCGAGCCGCGCTTGCCGGTGCGCCTCAATCGCGGGGCGCGCGAGTTCCTGGGGTTTGCGGTGCCGGGCATGCTCACGGCGATCTGCGGGCCGATCATTTTTCTCGCTGACCACCAGCTCAACCTGAGTCCGGCCAACCCTTACCTGCTGGCAGCCATCTGCGCGGTAGGGCTGATGTTCTGGACGCGTAACGTATTGATCACCGTGCTGCTGAGCATGGCGTTGTTCTACCTGTTTCGTTGGTGGCTCTGACGCACAGGCGAAAAAAAGCCCGCGGGAGAGCGGGCAGAAGGGAGACTTCTTAAAAATGAGCCTGCCGACTATAGGCGGCGCGATCGCCCCTCACAGTGAAACTAAATTCATGCTGCGTGCGGGGCAGGTTTCTGCCTGGCTTTCGCCTCGACGGTTCCGCTAATGGTAGAGTCGCGTTTTTTTCCAAGGAACGATGGCATGCACAAGGTCGTAATAGGCGCATTGGTACTGGCCGCCCTGGCCGGTTGCGCGGGCTCGAAGATGAAAGAGGCGCGCGCCGGCAACCCCTACAAGACCATGACCTCGGACAAGGCCACCCTGGTTGTTGCCGAGTGCATTCAGTTCGGTTGGCAGGATGAAAGTGTGTTTGGCGTCGACGCCGGCGGCTTCAAGGAGCCCACCGGAGCGGGTGGTTTTACCGTCTACACCACCGCTGGCGATTACTTTGTCGACGTGCTGAGCGCCGGCGCCGGATCGACCGTCAAGTACTACGCAGCGCAAGACAACATGCCGGCCAAACGCCGCCTGGCGGCCCTCGCGACCTGTCTGTAATCCATTGCCTTAGTGCTTTTAGGAATCGCCCGGCGGGACAGCCGCCGGACATTCGCTTATGATGCACGCGCTCGCCCGACATGATGGCTCTTTACCAGTACACGGACGTCGAGGCCTAAACGTCGGGCGAGCATCCTTTCAACCCTTAGCGCGGCATAAAACCCAGGTGCCAGCGACGGGGAATCTTCAGCGACACCAACCCCAGCACCCCCGCCAATGCGCCGCTGACCCACAGCGCCCGCAGGCCCAGCTGTTGTTCCAGCAGCGCGCCAATCACCGCGCCGATAAACATCCCCGCCCATGGAATCAGTTGCACCCGCCAGCCGTTGCGGCGTTCGCCGAGCATCCAGCGACCCAGACCACGCCCGAAGCGTGACAGCGCTCCGGTGACGTAGGTGAGGCCCACCGGCAAGCCGTTGACCTCTTCCACTGCCGCATTGAGCATGCCCATCGCGATGATCGCCGCCAGCAGCGCGGGCAACGTGTCGGCGAAGGGCAGCAGCGCGCCGCCGCAGAGCAGGGCGGCAATGCACAACAGCAAAGGCAAGGCATGCCGCCGGCTGAGGCGGCTGACCACCACGCCCAAGGCATTGCCCACCACGAATGTCGCAACCAGCAACAGCAGGCGTGCGGTCAAGCCGAGATCGCCGGCACTGATCGCCACCGCCAGGCGCGTGGTGTTGCCGCTCATGAACGACACAAAGTCACCGCTGGCCATGAAGCCGATGGCGTCGGTCATGCCCGCCAGTACCGACAGGCTGGCCACCAGCATCAGGCCGACGCGACCCCGCCAGCGCTGTTGATGGGCGAGTGCGGCATTGGCGAAGGGCTTGCGCGGCGAAGGCAGCATGGGGCCGGGTTCCTCGGTGAGATTATCCGGCCACTACCGTAGGACGCTTTGCGGCGCCATGCAATGACCTCAGACACTCTCCAGGCGCCACCCCTCCGGCTGCCAGCGTAAATGATGCGTCGGCCGGATTGCCTGCACGAACGCCGGGTCATGCGAGACCACCAGCATCGCCCCGTCGAACCCCTGCAGCGCCTGCTCGAAGGCGAGCACCGATTCCAGGTCAAGGTGGTTGGTAGGCTCGTCGAGCAACAGCAGCTGCGCGGGCGTTGCTCGCCACAGGGCAATCGCCATCGCGGCCTTCAAGCGCTCGCCGCCGCTGAGTTGACCGGCCGGCTGGGTGACCCGTAATGCATCCAGTTGCAGCAAGGCCAGGCGCGTGCGCAACTGGGCTTCGGCCAAGGGGGTGTCGAGCAGGTTGAGTTGGTCGATGATCGAGCGTTGGTCGTCGAGCAGCGCCAGATGCTGGTCGATGTAGGCGCTGGGTACCGGCACTGAACATTCGCCCCTGACCGGCTGCCACATTCCTGCCAGCACTTTGAGCAAAGTGGATTTTCCACAGCCGTTCGGTCCTTGCACCGCCACGCGCACCGGCCCGATCAAATCGAGTGTCAGCGCCGGCTGTGCCAGCCAGGGTAATTGAACCTCGGCCAAGGCAATCACACGGCGGCCATTGGGTACTGCCGAGCCGGGCAAGGCCAGCAGGGTCGGTGTTTCGTCCTCGACGCGCGCGTAGGCCTCGCGCACCTGATCATCCAGCTCGCTTTTGTGCGCGTGATGCGCCCTGCGCACGGTACTGACGATTTCGGTGGCGGCGCCTTTCCAGCGCGCCTTGGTAAAGCGGTCGACATTGGCCGTCTCGGCATGTTTGCGCGAGCGCGCGGCATTGCGCTGCAGGCTGTCATGATCCTTTTGCAGGCGCCGGCGTTCGCGGCTGCGCTCCAGGCGCGCGTGTTCCAGCGCGGCGATGGCGGCGTGCTGTTCGGTGTCGCGCTGCAGGCGATAGGCAGCATAGTTGCCGCCATACACCTGAGTACCGAGCGGCGACAGCTCAATGATGCGCCCGAGGGTGTTGAGCAATTGCCGATCATGGCTGACCACCACCAGGCCGCCGCGCCATGCCTGCAGCACCTGCAACAGCCAGGTGCGGCCGTCGCCGTCGAGGTGGTTGGTAGGTTCATCGAGTACCAGCAGTTGCGGTTCCGCGAGCATCGCACCGATCACCGCGACTCGCGCCAGCTGGCCACCACTGAGCTGATCGGCGCGCGTGTCAAAACCAAGCGCGGCCAGGCCTGCGGCGTCCAGGGCGGTGCGCAGACGTTCGGCCAGGTCCCACCGATCATCGATCACCTCAAGATCATCGACCCGCGCCACGCCCGCCGCCATACGCGCCAGGGCCGCAAGGGGCTCGGCGGTGCCGGTGATAGCGGCGACGGTTTGCCCCGCATTCACCACCACGGCCTGCGGCACGTAAGCCACGCGAGCCGAACAGTCGAGCGAACCGGAGGAGGGGGGCAATACCCCGGCGATCAATTGCGCGAGGATGCTTTTGCCGCGGCCATTGCGCCCGACGATCCCCGTGTGGGTGTGATCGATGGACAGGGACAGGTCGTGCAGCAAGGTTTCGCCATTGGCGAATTGGAAGCTCAGGTGTTGCAGTGAAACCAGGACGGGCAGCCGGTTGACGTCAGTCATCAGCACCTCCAAAAAAATGTCGGACAGGCCAACAAGCACGCCAGGCGGCTCGTTGCAGATACATTTTGGAAGGCTTAGTAGTTCACGTCGGCGGTCATCCCGGGCGTCAGAAGGGAGGCAAAGCCTAACCTGCCTTGGCTTTTTCTGGCAAGTCGGCGCTCAGTTTCTCCAGGAACATGGCTAGCGCAACCTCCTCGGCTTTCAAACCTTTGCGCAGGCGCGGCTTGGGCAGGCGGGACAGTTCACCCAGGCTGAAATGCTCCAGCACGGCCGGGTGGATATAGCACTTGCGACACACGGCCGGGGTGTTGCCGAGTTGCTTGGCGACATCCTTGACCATCGCCACCACATGCCGTTTGGCGTCGGATTCCGGCTGCCATTCCAACTCGCGCAGCACTGCCAGCGCCATCGCGGTACCGGCCCAGGTGCGGTAATCCTTGGCGGTGAAATCGGCGCCGGTGAGGCTGTGCAGGTACGCGTTGACGTCATGCGAGCTGACCGTGTGGCGCTCGCCGTCCTCGTCCAGGTACTGGAACAGGTTCTGCCCCGGCAACTCCAGGCAGCGCTTGACCACTGTGGCCAGGCGCCGGTCCTTGACGCTGACCTGGTGCTCCACGCCGCTCTTGCCGCGAAACTGGAACTGGATCTCACTGCCTTTGATGTCGACATGGCGGTTGCGCAGGGTGGTCAAGCCGTAGGATTTGTTGTCCCGCGCGTACTGGGTATTGCCGACGCGGATCAAAGTCGCATCCAGCAGCATCACCACGGTAGCCAGGACCTTCTCGCGGGTGAAACCGGGCTCGGCCAATTGCGCTTCGAGTTGCTTGCGCAGTTTGGGCAGGGCGTTGCCGAATTCCTGCAGGCGTGAATATTTGTCGGTGTCACGCACTTCGCGCCAGCGCGTGTGGTAGCGGTACTGCTTGCGTCCACGCGCATCGCGCCCGGTCGCCTGTAGATGGCCGCGCGGGTCGGCGCAGATCCACACGTCGGTGTAGGCCGGGGGCACCGCCAGGGCGTTCAGGCGCTTGATCTCGTCGGCATCCTGGATGCGTTCGCCCTTGGCATCGAAATACTGGAACTTGCCGCGCAGGCGCTTGCGGCGGATGCCGGGTTGGGTGTCATCAACGTAATGCAGGTCGCGGGGCAGGTCGGCGGGCAGCGCGGAGTCGGGCATGGTGCAGGTTCCTTGGCAACAGATCAGGCCGGTATTCCTGATTGACCGCAGCCGTTTGCGGTCGTGCCAAAAGGTTTTTTACGCGAGCACCGCCACCGCCTTGATCTGTGCCCACAGTCGCTGGCCCGGGTGCAGTTGCAGTTGATCGCGGGAGAACCGCGTGATCCGCGCGAGCAGCGGCGTGCCATCGGCTTCCAGGCGCACCAGCACGTGGGCACTGTTGTCTGCCGGGATTTCCTGGGTGACCGTCACCGGCAGGCGATTGAGGATGCTGCTGGCTTCCTCGGCTTGCAGGCTGAGGCTCACATCTCGCGCCTGCACCTTGACCCGCAACGCCTTGCCCAGTGCCAGCGGCGCATGCGCCACGCGCAGGTGCTGGGCACTGTCCGGCAGTTGCAGCGTGAGCAATTGGTAATGATCGTCGTAGGCGCTGACGCTGCCGTTGATGACCACGCCTGCGTCGTCGCCCAGCGCCATCGGCAGGTCGAGACGCGCCAGGGTTTCGCCAATCGGGCCGCTAGCCAGGGCCTTGCCGTCGCTGAGCAGCACGATGTGATCGGCCAGGCGCGCGACTTCATCCTGGGCATGGCTGACGTACAGCACCGGGATGTCCAGTTCATCGTGCAGGCGTTCCAGGTACGGCAGGATCTCGCCTTTGCGCTTGCTGTCGAGCGCGGCCAGCGGTTCGTCCATCAACAGCAGGCTTGGGCTGGTCAGCAATGCACGGGCGATGCCGATGCGCTGGCGTTCACCGCCGGACAAGTGCTGGGGATGGCGATCCAGTAGATGGCTGATCCCGAGCAATTCGCTGGCCTGGGCCATATCGACCCGCCGCTGCGCGCGCGGGATGCGCTTGAGGCCAAACTCCAGGTTCGCCCGGACCGACAAATGCGCAAACAGGCTCGCCTCCTGGAACACGTAGCCAAGGGCCCGTTTGTGCGGCGGCACGAACAGCCCGGTGCGGCTGTCCTGCCAGACTTCATCGTTGATCTGCACAAAGTCCTCTTCGGCACGCTCCAGCCCGGCGATACAGCGCAGGCAGGTGGTCTTGCCGGAGCCGGAATGCCCGTACAACGCGGTCACGCCGCGTCCGGGCAAATGCAGGTCCACGTCCAGCGCAAAGCCTGCGTATTTCACATTGAGGCGCACATCAATCATCGGTATCAGCTCCAGCCCATCTTGGATTTACGGCTGGAGTAGAGCGCCAGCAACACGAGGAACGCGAACACCACCATGGAGCCGGCCAGCCAGTGGGCCTGGGCATATTCCATGGCTTCGACATGGTCGTAGATCTGCACCGAGACCACGCGGGTCTTGTCGGGGATATTGCCGCCAATCATCAGCACCACGCCGAATTCGCCGACGGTATGCGCGAAGCCGAGGATGGACGCGGTGATAAACCCCGGGCGTGCCAGGGGCAGGATCACGGTGAAGAAGGTATCCCACGGGTTGGCGCGCAAGGTCGCTGCCACTTCCAGCGGGCGTGTGCCGATGGCGGAGAAGGCGTTCTGCAACGGCTGCACCACAAACGGCATGGAATAGATCACCGAGCCAATCACCAGCCCGGCGAAACTGAAGGTCAGGGTACCCAGTCCCAGCCATTGGGTGAACTGGCCGAAGTAGCCATGGGGGCCCATCGTCAACAGCAGGTAGAAACCAATCACCGTCGGTGGCAGCACCAACGGCAAGGCCACGACTGCCCCAATGGGGCCGCGCCACCAGGAGCGGGTGCGCGACAACCACAGGGCAATCGGAGTGCCGATGACCAGCAGGATCACGGTGGTCAGTGACGCCAGTTTGATGGTCAGCCAGATAGCGGAAAAATCGGCACTCGACAGTGGCATTTACTGGGCCAGCTCGTAGCCGTAGGACTTGATCACCGCAGCGGCTTTCGGGCCCTTGAGGTACTCGACCAGGGCTTTGGCAGCGGCGCTGTCCTTGCCTTTGTTGAGGATCACTGCGTCTTGCTTGATCGGGTCATGCAGGGACGCCGGCACGATCCAGGCCGAACCGCTGGTGACTTTGCCGTCCTTGTAGATCTGCGACAGCGCGACGAAACCCAGCTCGGCATTGCCGGTGGAGACAAACTGATACGCCTGGGTAATGTTCTGGCCTTCGACGATCTTGTCCTTGACCTTGTCGGTCAGGCCTTCTTTGGCCAGCACTTGGGTCGCAGCGAGGCCGTAAGGTGCAGCTTTCGGGTTGGCGATGGACAGGTGCTTGAATTGGTTTTTCTTCAGCACTTCGCCCTTGGCGTCGACGTAACCTTCCTTGGCCGACCACAATGCCAGGGTGCCCACGGCGTAGGTAAAGCGCGAGCCTTTGACGGTGTCGCCTTCGGTTTCAAGTTTTTGCGGGGTAGTGTCGTCGGCACTCAGGAACACTTCGAACGGCGCGCCGTTCTTGATCTGGGTGTAGAACTGCCCAGTGGCCCCGTAGGCTGCGACCAGCTTGTGGCCGGTGTCTTTTTCGAAATCGGCGGCAATCGCCTGGATCGGTGCGGTGAAGTTGGCGGCAACGGCCACCTGGACTTCATCGGCGTGGGCCGAACCGAAGGCGAGGGCGGCGACCAGCATGGCCAGGCGTGAGGCGTGAATCTTCATGAAGCAGCTCCTTGAGGATTGTACGGCTTGTTATAGGGAGAAGGCTTAACCGCTATGTATGGGAATATATAGCGGTTGGCCATTGCCGGTACAGTGCAAAGTTGCTTCAGCTGTTGCCGCTAGTTGAGCTTGGCCAGGGCCTGTTCGGCCAGTTCGCGGGTCAGTTCGTATGTGGGGGTTTCCTTGCCCAGGCGCAACGCCTGGCCCGCCCACAGGTTGCTGAAGCCGGCTTCGTCCTTGGCCTTGAGCGGGATCAACGCGCCGCCGGACGTGGGAAATGCCGGCGCTGCCGGGTTGATCGCCCCCAATTCACGCATCACGCGGTTGACGATGCCTCGCGCCGGGCGGCCGGTGAAGAGGTTGGTCAATGCGGTTTCGCTGGCCTGGGCAGTGCGCAATGCATGGTGGTGGGAGGCGCTGACGTTGGCTTCAGGGGTGAACAGGTAGGCGGTGCCGATCTGGACGGCGGATGCACCGAGGGCAAATGCCGCGACAATCCCGCGCGCATCCCCAATCCCTCCGGCGGCAATCACCGGCACGCTGACGGCGTCGACGATTTGCGGCAGCAGCGCGAACAGCCCGATCTGGGTATTGAGGTCGTCGCTGAGAAACAACCCACGATGGCCGCCGGCCTCGATGCCCATGGCGATGATGGCGTCGCAGCCGTGCTGTTCCAGCCAGATCGCTTCTTCAACCGTGGTGGCAGACGACAGCACTTTCGCGCCGGTGGCTTTTACCCGGTCCAGCAGAGATTTTTCCGGCAAGCCAAAGTGAAAACTCACCACCTCGGGGCGAAACGTTTCGACCACCTGGCACGCGGCTTCGTTGAACGGCTCACGGTTGGACACCGGTGTCGGCGCATCGAAATCGGCGCCCAGTTCGCGGTAGTAGGGTTCCAGCAGCGCTTTCCAGCGTTTGTCACGGGCGGCGTCGGCCGGGGGCGGCTGGTGGCAGAAGAAATTCACGTTGAGTGCGCGCGTGCTGGCTTGGCGGATAGTGCTCAGAGCCTCGCGCAGTTGCTCGATGCTCAGCGCCGCAGCAGGCATCGAGCCCAGTGCGCCGGCGTTGCTGGCGGCAATCACCATGGCGGTGGTGGTAGCTCCCGCCATCGGGGCCTGAATGATGGGTACGTCGATGCCCAGCAGGTCGAGAATGCGCGTGTCTGGCCAGGTGCTCATGGGGTGCGTCTCCAGCGATAGTGAGGCTTTGCGCTGTTTTAGCAGGGCCCTTGGCACCCGGCCAGTCTGTTTTATTCACTGGACGAAGCGGGCGTTTCGTGGTGCGCCATCAGTTGATGGCATCCCCCAGGACGGCATGGATACGCTCGGCGATACGGCTGGCATGGGTTTCCAGGGCAAAGTGGCCGGTATCCAGCAGTTCGACTACCGCGTTCGGGTTGTCGGTTTTATACGCGTGGGCGCCAGGCGGGATGAAGAACGGATCGTTCTGGCCCCAGATCACCAGCGTCGGGACCTGAGTGGCCCTGAAGAATGCCTGGAAGGCCGGGTACAGCGTGAGGTTGTTGCGGTAGTCGAGGAACAGGTCCAGCTGGATTTCGTCATTGCCGGGACGCTGCATCAGCAACACGTCGAGCATGTAGGACTCGGGGGCAACCCATTCCGGGTGGTCTACACCGTGCAGGTATTGGTAGCGCGTGCCTTCCAGGCTGATTACCGCATTGCGAATCACCTCGCGATTAGCCTGGCTCGGCTCGGCCCAGTAAGCCTGGATCGGAGCCCAGGCAGCACCCAGGCCTTGCAGGTACGCGTTGCCATTTTGCGAGACCAGCGCGCTGACCCGCCCTGGGTGCGCGACTGCCAGGCGCAGGCCGACCGGTGCGCCGTAATCGAAGACGTACAGCGCGTAGCGGCTCAACGCCAACGCATCGACAAAATCCCCCACGGTAGTCGCCAGGTTGTCGAAGCTGTAGACGTACTCGCGTTCATCCGGCACCTCGGTGAAGCCGAAGCCGGGCAGGTCCGGCGCGATCACCCGATAACGGCTTGCGAGCAGCGGGATCAGGTTGCGGTACATATGCGACGAGCTGGGAAAACCGTGCAACAGCAGGATCACCGGGGCGCCAGGGTCGCCGGCTTCGCGGTAGAACATGCGTACGCCATCGACGTCGACGTGATGGTAGTGAACAACTGGGGCATGCGTGGTCATGGTGAGTACGCCTCTTGTAACTTGATAAAATTGATATACGGGTTACCGTGTTAAAAAGCTGCGCTTAAAAATGTAACCTGTCAAATTGTTTTATCGGGTTAGCTGTTTGTCGTGAGTAACTATCCTAACGAGCCAATAGCGGTTACCATTCCAGCGCTCTCAAGAGGATCGACCATGGCCATTTCCCCACCCCCTGCCGTCCCGCTGGAACCCTACGTGCTCGCCGATGACCCGGTGCTGGACATGCTCAACACGCGCGCCAATGTCGATGGCCAGCCTTTCGAGTTCTGGCAACACGATGCGGATGTCGAGCGCTGGCTGGTGCGTCTGGGATGGGCCGAGGAGGGTCGCGTGCCGACGTTCGAACACGGGGCTTTGCTCGCGGCGGCCTTGAAGTTGCGTGAAGTGATTCGGCTGTTACTCGAACAGCGCAAGGCCGGTACGCAAGGCGACCCCGAGCCCCTCAACGGTTTCCTGCGCAAGGCCGTGAGCCATCCGCAATTGGCGTGGCCGGCGCCCGGTGAACTGCGGCTGGAGCGTCAGCGCAAACTGCAAACCGCTGAACAATTTCTCGCACCGATTGCCGAGGCGGCTGCGGGTTTGCTGGTGGGTGGGGATTTCAACCTGATCCGTACCTGCGAACATCCGGAATGCGTGCTGTGGTTTTACGATCGCACCAAAGCCCACAAGCGCCGCTGGTGCAGCATGGCGTTGTGTGGCAATCGGCATAAGGTTGCGCAGTTTCGCAAGCGCCAGTCGCTCTAGACTTCGCTTTCGCGCGCAAGCAACTGGCGTTTACGCTCGACGCCCCAGCGGTAGCCCGACACATCGCCATTGCTGCGCACCACGCGATGGCAGGGGATCGCCACCGCCAGGCTGTTGGCCCCGCATGCTTGGGCCACCGCACGAAACGACTTGGGTGCGCCGATACGCTCGGCGATCTGCGCATAGCTGGCCGTGCTGCCCACCGGAATCTCGCGCAGCGCTTGCCAGACCCGTTCCTGAAACGCCGTGCCGCGCAGGTCCAGCGGTAAGTCCAGGCCCAGCGCGGGTGCCTCGATAAACCCCACCACCCGGGCGATCAGTTGCTCGAAACGGCGGTCGGCGCCGACCAGGTTGGCCTTGGGGAATTGATCCTGCAGGTCACGCACCAGTGCGTCCGGATCATCTCCGAGCAGAATAGCGCACACGCCGCGCGTGCTTTGCGCCACCAGGATGGCGCCCAGCGAGCATTGGCCGACGGCGAACAGGATCTCGCTGTTGGTGCCGCCGGCCTTGTAGTCGCTGGGCTTCATACCGAGCAACCGGTTGGCCGACTCGTAAAAGCGGCTGTTGGAATTGAAGCCTGCGTCGTACAGCGCGTCCGTCACCGAATGCTGGCCCTTGAGCCCGTCGCGCACTTTGCGTGAGCGGTGGGCGCTGGCGTAGCCCTTGGGGGTCAGGCCGGTCACGCTTTTGAACACGCGGTGGAAATGAAAAGCGCTGAGGCCGGCCTGCGCCGCCAGCGTGTTGAGGCTGGGCGCGGTGTCGGCCGACTCGATGTGCCTGCACGCATCGGCCACCACTTGCGCGTGGTGCGCGGCCAATTGCGTCTGGTCGCCGGCCGCGCGTTTGCTCGGGCGATAACCGGCCGCCTCGGCGTGCGCGGCAGTGTCGAAGAACTCGATATTTTCCGGACGCGGCAACCGCGAGGCGCTGCTGGGGCGGCAATACACGCCGGTGGTCTTCACGCCGTAGACGAACAGCCCATCAGCCTTCGGGTCGCGGGCGAGAATGGCAGCCCAGCGCGGGTCTTGTTCGGTAGTCATGCTCGGCACTCTTGACGGATTCTGGCCAGATTAGCCCTGCCGCGACGGCCTGGCACTCCGAAGCTTGCGGTCAAATCATCCGGCGGCGCGAAAGGTCAGGTTGATGCGCTGCGGGCCCATGACCGGATGCACGCCTTCCTTGATCGGCAGCACCCCGTGAAAGCGCAGGCGATCGACGCCGCCCCAGACCACCACGTCGCCATGGAACAGCGAAATCTTCTGGGTCTTGCCGCTGCGTTCATGGCCACCAAACAGGAAAATCGCTGGCAGCCCCAGGGAGACCGACACCACCGGTTCACTGTAGCGGCGTTCGTTTTTGTCCTGGTGCAGGGACATCTTTGCGCCGGGCACATAGCGATTGATCAGGCAGGCATCCGGCCTGAAGTCGACGAAGCCGGCGTCTGCCGCGGCTTCCATGGCCAATTGGCGCAAGGTCTCCGGCATGGACGGCCAGGGCTGCTGACTCCGCGGATCGAGGGGGGTGTAGCGGTAGCCGGTCGCGTCGGTGGTCCAGCCCAGGTCGCCGCAACTGCTCAAGGCCGCCGACATGGTGAAGCCGCCGGGCGTGACCATCTGTCGAAACGGCGATTGCGCCAGCACGCGACGCAGCTCTGGCAGCAGTCGTTCAATCCAGGGCAGGGCGTAGCCCCTAAGGACGTAGGACTCTTCGCCGATCTGCTCGCGCCCAGCCGGTTGCTGCAGGGCGTCATCGGCGAACAGGTCGGCGGTGGGGCCGGGCATGGCTTACAGCGCCTTGCTCACATTGATGTCGGTGATTTCATCACTGGCATCGTGGATTTTGGCCAGGGCTTGTTTGGCTTCCTCCACGCTATTGGTGTGCAGTTGCGCGAATTCGAAGCGGCGTTCGCCGTTGAGTTTGTACTTGATGACGTATTTGGTAGTGGCAGTCACGATCATTTCCTGGAAAGGGTACGGGTCAGCTCAGTTTCGAACTGGTACGGCGCACGATGCGAATCTTGTGGGACAGCGCGGGCTTCTTGGTGACGCTGATCGCGCGGCGCGTGACCACGTCGAGGGTAATGTTCCAGAACCCTGTGCTCGGTGCGGTGATCTTGGCAGGGAATTTATCGAAGGCGCCACCGTGGTAGGTATGGCGGCCGCCATTCTTGAAGCTGCGAAAGTTCGCATCACTCATCAGACGAATATTACAAGTCTGCGAGCATTCGATGACGACAATGTCTCCCTCGTTGAGGTGCTCGCGCTGGTGGATGAATTTCATGCGGGTGTCTCCAGAAGGGCTTTTTCTGAAAAATCAGAACGATACGTAGGTTAAGATGGAGTTTATCAGCCCCAGCGCGTTTATTATCGGCCCGTGTTCGACCGCGTCGACAATTTAAAACAGTTATTTACCGAGTTATCAGGGATAAATCCTACTTGGGCGGGAGAAATTTACCATCCCCGCTGTCGTAGGGTCTTTATCGGAGGTTTTATATGAAGTGGAGTGTGTTGGTTCTGGCCTTGGCGATAGGTGGGTGTGCTTCGGTTGCAGATATCAAGCAGACGCCGCCGACATTGGCTGTCATCTCAGGGAAAAAACCGCAGGAATATGCCGCTTGTGTCGTGCGCAAATTGTCCACCACGCGCCGTCCGCCACAGATCGAGCCGCATAAGGACGGTGTCCAGGTCATCGTGCCGCAGAAGTTCTCGGCGGATCCGTCGGCCATTTTCGAGATCGAAGAGCGCTCCAGCGGCAGCAGCATCAAGCTCTACGAGAGCATGTCCAATGTGCCTATTCGTCCGGGTGACGTGAAGAAGGCTGGCGAAGAGTGCATTTCCGGCTGAAACCGGCCCTTTACCCCGCAAGTTCGAATTCGATAAAAGCCTGACCCTGCCCCTGGCAGCGTCAGGCTTTTTTTTGGGTGTTGTTCCTACGCGTTCATTCCCCTACCATTTGTAGGCTTATGCCATAAATGCCTAAGCATATAACTATAAAAATGGAGTCGTGATGATGTCATTGGAACGCATGCTGATGGGCAGCGCGCTGCTGTTGATGTTGGGCAATGCCCACGCGCTGGAGGGGAACAAGATTTTTACCGAGGGAGGATCGCAGCCGGGCGCCATGCCCTGTGTCGCCTGCCATGGCGCTGACGGGCTGGGCATGGCGGCTGCGGGCTTTCCCCGCTTGGCCGGTTTGCCGGCAGCGTACCTGCGTAAACAGCTGGAAGACTTCAAGCGCGCCAGTCGCAGTCATCCGGTGATGCAGCCGGTGGCGAAAGCCCTGACTGACGCGGAAATCGACGCGGTGAGCCAGGCCTTGGCCGCGATGCCTGCGCCTGCGCCGACCGTGGCGCATCGCAGCGAAATGCCGAGCAACCCCGCGCAGAAACTCGCCCTGCAGGGCGCATGGGAGCGGCAGATTCCGGCTTGTGTCAGTTGTCATGGACCGGCCGGCAGCGGGGTCGGCGATGCCTTTCCGCCGTTGGCCGGCCAGCCTGCGGCCTACCTGAAGGCGCAATTGTTGGCTTGGCAGGGCGGCACCCGACACAACGATCCGAATGATCTGATGGGACACATCGCCAAATCGCTGACGGCAGACGAGGTACAGAGCGTGGCCGAGTATTTCGCGGCGCTCAGCCCGGAGGTGAAGCCATGAAAGCCTTTATGTTGCTCGGAATGCTGGTCGTGTTGCCCGCGCATGCCGCGACCATCGCCATGGAAGACCAGTCGCAACTTCAAACGGCGACCGCCCACCCGCCAGCCGCGCCTTTCCAGCCACCCCAGGAAAGCGAACTGCCTGACAACGCCTACGGCAAGCTGGTCCGGCAAGGCTACGCGTTGTTCGTCGATACCCAGCGGCTCGCGCCACAGTTTGTCGGCAACGGCCTCAATTGCAGCAATTGCCACCTCGACCAGGGACGCCTGGCCAATTCGGCGCCGCTGTGGGGCGCTTATCCGATGTACCCGGCCTATCGAAAGAAGAACGACAAGGTCAACACCTTTGCCGAGCGCTTGCAGGGCTGCTTTCAGTTCAGCATGAATGGTGGTACGCCGCCCGCAGCCGACAGCCCCGAGATCACTGCGCTGTCGGTGTACGCCTATTGGTTGGCCAGCAAGGCGCCCTTGGGCGTCGAGTTGCCGGGGCGCGGCTATCCCGACGTGGCGCAACCGGCCAAAGGTTACGACCTGTCGCAGGGCGCCCAGGTGTACAAAGGGCAGTGTGCGGTGTGTCATGGCGCCGAAGGGCAAGGGCAAAAAGTCGGTGAGAGCTACGTGATGCCGCCGCTCTGGGGTAAGGATTCCTACAACTGGGGCGCGGGCATGCACCGAATCAACACGGCGGCGTCCTTCATCAAGCACAACATGCCATTGGGCAAGGGCGGCAGCCTGAGCGATCAGCAGGCGTGGGATGTGGCGGCCTACGTCAACAGCCATGAACGTCCGCAGGACCCGCGGCTGATCGAGGGTTCGGTGGAGAAAACCCGGGTGAAGTTTCATGCCAATGATGGGGTCAATCTCTACGGGCAAACCGTAGATGGCGTGCTGATCGGGCAGGGCATCCGTTAAACTGTCGGCCATTCACTGCAAAAATGCCGCGCAACCTCTGGGTTTGCGCGGCATTGGTCTTTTCCTGGAAATAATCTCATGAAGCGCGAACACGTCAGAGCTCACCACGCCGAGGGTCAGATCTCGGCCACCCATGTCATCCAGAATCCCGCCGACCTGGGCGAGTGGATCGTATTCTTCAAGAAAAGCGGCGGGCGCAGTTTCTTCCTGGTCGATGATCAGGATGAAGTCGAGTCATTCGAGCGCCTGGATGACCTGATCGAGACCATTCGCGGCCTGGGCATCAAGTTCGCCGAAATCCACATGTAGGGCACGCGTGCCTACTTGCACACCACCACGACGCTGCGGCTCTTGAAGTTGCCGACATCCTTGCCCAGGGTCTTGTCGTCCTCGCTCAGCGCAGGGGTGCCTTCGGTACCGACGATGCGGTAGCCGGTGCCGGCGCAGGACGCATCAGCCTTTTCGTAGCAACTGGCCCAGGAGTTGGCCTCGCCGGAGCAGTCGATGGTCAGGCCTTGTTCACCGTTTTTCAGGTAGACGTCAGAGGTGGTGGTGCAGCCGGCCAGCGCCAGTACCGCAATCAGTGCCAGGATCTTGTTCATGTGGGTTCGTCGTCAAAGGGTGTTGGGAGGGGCGCGCTGACAGTGTCGTTGGGCGTTTTCGGCAGATTATAGCGATCTGCCATCTAGGTACAGACAATCGCAAAAAAGCCCCGTTCAACGGGGCTTCTGGTCGTGTCGCGAGCCTTACTTGCCTTTGGGGCGCTTGCTCGACGCGTGGCCAGCTTCGTCCACAAACACTTCGGCTACCGCAATCGCTTCACGCTCGGTCGCGAACGTCCCTGCGACGCTGTCCCCGTGGAAGTTGATCAAGTGCCAGCCATCCGCTCGCTGAGTGATCAAGTAGCCGTTCACGCCTTTTGGTTCTGACATCTATTAAGAATCTCGTGGTCTGGTTCAAGGGTCTAATGATAGCGCCAAATGTCGCGGGTCAGCGCAAGTTATTCTAGGTCAGTGTTACGGGTTGAAAAGCGTGCTAAAAAGGTTGCAGGCCTTGGTGACGACAAGGTGCAGGCAGTTTTTGCCGTGTTGGTGATAACGCTCTTCGTAAGATAAGCGGAACTTACGCTGACATTTTTTCTCTATGTTGACATCGCAACGCCAGCAGGACCCATTGTAAGGTGACTGCGGCCTGATTAGACTGCGCCGAATTCGTACGCACAGCCCTTTGTAAGGACCCATATGATCAAGAAATGCTTGTTCCCAGCAGCCGGTTACGGCACTCGCTTCTTGCCAGCGACCAAGGCCATGCCCAAAGAGATGCTGCCGGTGGTGAACAAGCCACTGATTCAGTACGGCGTCGAAGAGGCACTGGATGCCGGTCTGAACGAAATCTCCATCGTGACTGGCCGTGGTAAGCGCGCGCTGGAAGACCACTTCGACATCAGCTACGAGCTGGAAAACCAGATCAAGGGCACCGACAAGGAAAAATACCTGGTCGGTATCCGTAAACTGCTCGACGAGTGCTCGTTCTCCTACACCCGTCAGACCCAGATGAAAGGCCTCGGCCACGCCATCCTGACTGGCCGCCCGCTGATCGGTGACGAACCGTTCGCCGTGGTCCTGGCGGATGACCTGTGTGTCAACCTGGAAGGCGACGGTGTGCTGACCCAGATGGTCAAGCTCTACCAGAAGTACCGCTGCACCATCGTTGCAGTCATGGAAGTGAACCCGACCGAAACCAACAAGTACGGCGTTATCGCCGGCGACGACATTGGTGATGGCCTGATCCGCGTTCGCGACATGGTTGAGAAACCAGCACCGGAAGACGCGCCTTCGAACCTGGCGATCATCGGTCGTTACATCCTGACCCCGGACATCTTCAAGTTGATCGAAGAAACCGAGCCAGGCAAAGGCGGCGAGATCCAGATCACCGACGCCCTGCTCAAGCAAGCCAAAGACGGTTGCGTGATTGCCTACAAATTCAAAGGCCAGCGTTTCGACTGCGGTGGCGCTGAAGGCTACATCGAGGCGACCAACTTCTGCTACGAGCACTTCTACAAGACTGGCAAGGCTTACTGATTCACGGTTAGCGTCGCCTGTTCTAAAAAAGCCACCTTCGGGTGGCTTTTTCGTTTTTCAGCCCCATGTAAGTCGGTATGCTGATGTCCTGCCGAGGAGAGTGAAATGGCCTACGATTTTGACCTGTATGTAATTGGCGCCGGTTCCGGCGGTGTTCGCGCGGCGCGTTTTGCTGCGGGCTTTGGCGCCAAGGTGGCCGTGGCGGAAAGCCGCTACCTGGGCGGTACCTGCGTTAACGTCGGCTGCGTGCCGAAAAAACTGCTGGTCTACGGCGCACACTTTGCCGAGGATTTCGAGCAAGCCAGCGGGTTCGGCTGGTCGCTGGGTGAGGCGAACTTTGATTGGGCGACGCTGATCGCCAACAAGGACCGCGAGATCAATCGCCTCAACGGCATCTACCGTAATCTGCTGGTCAACAGTGGCGTGACGCTGCATGAAGGGCATGCGCGCCTGGTGGATCCGCACCAGGTGGAAATCAATGGCGAGCGCTTCACCGCCAAGCACATCCTGATCGCCACCGGTGGCTGGCCGCAGATTCCGGAGATTGCCGGCCGTGAGCACGCAATCGGTTCGAATGAAGCGTTCTTCCTCAAAGAGCTGCCCAAGCGCGTGCTGGTGGTGGGCGGTGGCTACATTGCCGTCGAGTTCGCCGGGATTTTCCATGGTTTGGGTGCGCAGACCACGCTGCTGTACCGCGGTGACCTGTTCCTGCGCGGCTTCGACGGTTCGGTGCGCACGCACCTGAAAGAAGAATTGACCAAGCGCGGCCTGGATCTGCAATTCAATGCCGACATCGAACGCATCGACAAACAGCCTGATGGCAGCCTCAAGGCGACGCTGAAAGACGGCCGTGTACTGGAAGCTGATTGCGTGTTCTACGCCACCGGCCGCCGCCCGATGCTGGACAACCTCGGGTTGGAGAACACCGCGGTGAAGCTCGACAAGCGGGGCTTTGTCGAAGTCGACGACCTGTACCAGACCGCTGAATCATCGATCCTGGCAATCGGCGATGTGATCGGTCGCGTACAACTGACGCCGGTGGCCCTGGCCGAAGGCATGGCCGTGGCGCGGCGCTTGTTCAAGCCTGAGCAGTATCGCCCGGTGGATTACGCGATGATTCCGACGGCGGTGTTCAGCCTGCCCAACATCGGCACCGTTGGCCTGACCGAAGAGGAGGCCAGGGACAAGGGGCGTAAGGTCCAGATCTTTGAAAGTCGCTTCCGTCCGATGAAGCTGACCTTGACCGATTGTCAGGAGAAAACCCTGATGAAGTTGGTGGTCGATGCCGACACCGACAAGGTGCTGGGCTGCCACATGGTCGGTCCGGATGCCGGGGAAATCGTGCAGGGCCTGGCGATCGCGCTCAAGGCGGGCGCGACCAAGCAGCATTTCGACGAGACCATCGGCGTGCATCCTACGGCGGCGGAAGAATTCGTCACCATGCGCACGCCTGTGGCCAACTGATCAGGCGTTGGGTGTTGCCTCTGGCGTCGTCGCAACGACGGCGGCCAGGCGCAACGCCTCTATCGTCGCCTGGGCCTTGATCAGGCCCAGTTCCAGGGTTTTATGGTTGTGTTGCTGTTCGGTCAGCGCGTCCTGGCGTGACTGGCTTTCCAGCACGGCTACGCGCAAACGCTCTTGCAGCAGCGTGCGTTCGCTATCAATCAGGCTGACCTGTTCGCTCAACGCGAGCTGTCGAGCCTGATCCTTGCGGCTTTGCTCCTGCAAGGCGCTCAGCTCCTTCGCCGTGACCCGGTGCTCGATCAATAGCCGCTCATTGTCGCGGTGCAACTGGGTGATTTCATCCTGACGCACCATGGCGCTTTGCTGGGCCTGGCGCAATTCGGCTTGCAGTTGTTGCAGCTGGCCCTCGTGGCGGCGCTGTTCCTGTTCGCGCTGCTCCTTGATGGCGTTGCGGTAGTGCTCCAGCGCATCGCGGGCGTGCAGGTGCTTTTCTTCCAGTGAACGAATCTGTTCGTCCTTGTCATTGATGCGTAGCTCGTAATCGCTGCAGGCCTGGCTGAGCCCGGCGTTGCGGGTTTGCTCGGTCTGCAGGCTGGTGCTGGCGGTTTGCAGGGCTGCGCTTTCTTCCGCCAGGGCGGCGGCCTGGATATCAAATTGCTGCTGGAGCTGGCCTTGGGCTTCTTCAAGTGCCTCTACCTGGGCGAGCAGGGCGGTTTTCTGCTGCTCGAACTGCGCCAAGGCCAGGTCGATGGGCTCCTGGGCCTTGTCTTTCAGGCGCTGGGCCAGGCGCGCGACCAGCTCGCCAAGCTCGTCATCAATCGGCGCCTCGGTAATGGTGAGGCGGCTTTCACTGTCGTCCAGCTCCTTCAAATAGCGATGAATCGTGGTTTTCGAGCCGGTATTGCCCATTTCGATGCGTACTGCATCGATGCTGGGGTTTTCGCCACGGGCGAGGATTGCCAGGCGTGCCGTTTGAACTACTGCTTTGTTGATGCCGCCGCGAGCCATGGGGTCTCCGTCGATTTAGTACTGTGGTATGTAGTATGTATATACGTACTATAACATGAATGAAATCGCCTTTAAATTCATGATTTAACGGATGGGATATTGGCGTATTATCCCGTGTCATAGCCGTTTTGGTTGCCGACACACCCCATAGCCGTACGAATAGGCCCTGCATGAGCGATCTGGATCGTTACCTCAACGCGGCGACCCGCGATAACACGCGCCGCAGCTATCGCGCGGCGATCGAGCATTTCGAGGTGAGTTGGGGCGGGTTCCTGCCGGCCACCAGTGACAGCGTCGCGCGGTATCTGGTGGCGCATGCCGGGGTGCTGGCAGTCAACACCTTGAAGCTGCGGCTCTCGGCGTTGGCGCAATGGCACACCAGCCAGGGGTTTCCCGACCCGACCAAGGCGCCGGTAGTGCGCAAGGTGCTCAAGGGCATCCGCGCCGTGCACCCTGCGCAGGAAAAGCAGGCTGAGCCGCTGCAGCTCCAGCAACTGGAGCAGGTGGTCGCGTCTCTCGAAGCCGAGGCTGCCCGCGCCAGCGCCGATCAGGATCAGCCGCGCCTGCTGCGCGCCAAGCGCGACACCGCGCTGATCCTGCTGGGCTTCTGGCGCGGCTTTCGCAGCGATGAGCTGTGCCGCCTGCAGATCGAACACGTACGCGCCACGCCCGGTGCGGGGATCAGCCTGTATCTGCCCCGCAGTAAAAGCGACCGCGACAACCTCGGCAAAACCTACCAGACCCCGGCGCTGCTACGCCTGTGCCCGGTGCAGGCCTACAGCGAATGGCTCAGCGCCTCGGCCCTGGTGCGTGGTCCGGTGTTTCGCGGGATTGATCGCTGGGGCAACCTGGGCGAGGAGGGCTTGCACCCCAACAGTGTGATTCCACTATTGCGCCAGGCGCTGGAGCGCGCCGGCCTGCCTGCTGAGCAGTACACCAGCCACTCGCTGCGGCGCGGCTTTGCTACCTGGGCGCATCGCAGCGGCTGGGACTTGAAGTCATTGATGAGTTACGTCGGTTGGAGCGACATGAAATCTGCCATGCGCTATGTTGAAGCGACGCCCTTTCTCGGCATGACCCTGGCGACGCAACCGCTGCTTTGAGATTTCTTCTATTAATACAGTTACCTGATAGGGAAAACCAATCGTCAGCATCAGGTTTGCCAATGAGCCAACCGCCGAGAAGGTGGGTAGGATTCACCTCATCAACTTTTTAACCCCTGACGGAGAGTCAACGATGCCTATCATCAACAGCCAAGTAAAACCGTTCAAAGCTACCGCATACAAAAACGGCAACTTCGTAGACGTGTCGGACGCTGACCTGAAAGGCAAATGGTCGGTAGTCTTCTTCTACCCAGCCGACTTCACCTTCGTTTGCCCAACCGAACTGGAAGACCTGGCTGACAACTACGCCGAATTCCAGAAACTGGGCGTCGAAATCTACAGCGTTTCCACCGACACCCACTTTGCCCACGCTGCCTGGCACAACACCTCGCCAGCCATCGGCAAAATCCAGTACACCATGATCGGCGACCCAACCCTGACCATCTCGCGCAACTTCGACGTGCTGATCGAAGAAGCTGGCTTGGCAGACCGTGGCACCTTCGTGATCAACCCAGAAGGTCAGATCAAGATCGTTGAGCTGAACGACGGTGGTGTTGGCCGTGACGCTTCCGAGCTGCTGCGCAAAATCAAGGCTGCCCAGTACGTTGCTGCCCACCCAGGCGAAGTGTGCCCAGCCAAGTGGAAAGAAGGCGAAGCCACCCTGGCTCCATCCCTGGACCTGGTCGGCAAGATCTAAGTCTGTGAAGTATCAAGGGCGGGTTTCCGCACTTAAGTAAGCTGCATCCGCCCTCAAAACGCCCGGGCGAGATTCGCTCGGGCGTTTTTTTGTCTGCAATAAACCGAATTAATAGGAAATCGCCCGTATGTTGGACGCCAATCTTAAAGCTCAGTTGAAGTCATACCTGGAACGGGTCACCCAGCCGATCGAGATCGTCGCCTCCCTCGACGACGGTGCGAAATCCCAGGAAATGCTGGCCCTTTTGCAAGATGTAACCAGCCTCTCCACGCTGATTACCCTGATCACCGATGGCAATGATGCGCGCAAGCCTTCGTTCTCCATCAACCGCCCGGGTGCCGATATCAGCCTGCGTTTCGCCGGCATCCCCATGGGCCATGAATTCACTTCGTTGGTGCTGGCCCTGCTGCAAGTCGGTGGCCACCCGTCGAAGGCCAGTGTCGAAGTGATTGAACAGATTCGTGCGCTCAAAGGCGAGTTCAGCTTCGAGACGTACTTCTCGCTGTCGTGCCAGAACTGCCCGGACGTGGTCCAGGCGCTGAACCTGATGGCCGTGCTCAACCCGAACATCCGCCACGTCGCCATCGACGGCGCGCTGTTCCAGGCTGAAGTCGACGAGCGCCAGATCATGGCGGTGCCAAGTGTCTACCTCAACGGTGTGAACTTTGGCCAGGGCCGTATGGGCCTGGAAGAAATCCTCGCCAAGCTCGACACGAGTGGCATCGAAAAGGCTGCCGAAAAAATCAGCGCCAAAGACGCCTTTGATGTGCTGGTGGTCGGCGGTGGCCCAGCCGGTTCTGCGGCGGCTATCTACGCCGCACGTAAAGGTATCCGCACCGGTGTAGCGGCGGAGCGTTTCGGCGGCCAGGTGCTGGACACCATGTCCATCGAGAACTTCATCTCGGTGCAGGAAACCGAAGGCCCGAAACTCGCCAGCGCCCTCGAGGCCCACGTGTGTCAGTACGACGTGGACATCATGAACCTGCAGCGCGCCAGCAGCCTGGTACCAGCGAAAAATGCCGGCGACCTGCACGAAATCCGCTTCGAAAGCGGTGCGACGCTGAAGTCCAAGACCGTCATCCTGGCGACCGGCGCGCGCTGGCGCGAAATGGGTGTGCCAGGCGAGCAGGAATACAAAGCCAAGGGCGTATGCTTCTGCCCGCACTGCGATGGCCCGCTGTTCAAGGGCAAGCGCGTGGCGGTGATCGGCGGCGGTAACTCCGGCGTTGAAGCGGCCATCGACCTGGCCGGTATTGTCAGCCACGTGACCTTGCTCGAGTTCGACAGCAAGCTGCGCGCCGATGCGGTACTGCAGCGCAAGCTGTACAGCCTGCCCAACGTTGATGTGATCACCAGCGCGCTGACCAGTGAAGTCAAGGGTGACGGCCAGAAAGTGACCGGCCTGGCCTACAAGGACCGTGACAGCGGTGAGTTCAAGACCATCGACCTGGAAGGGATCTTTGTCCAGATCGGCTTGCTGCCTAACACCGACTGGCTCAAAGGCACCGTCGAGCTGTCGCCCCGTGGCGAGATCATTGTCGACGCCCGTGGCGAGACTTCACTGCCAGGCGTATTCGCCGCCGGTGACGTCACGACCGTGCCGTACAAGCAGATCGTGATTGCCGTAGGCGAGGGCGCCAAGGCTTCCCTGAGCGCTTTCGATCACCTGATCCGCACCTCCGCCCCGGCGTAAATCCGGCGCCGCAAATGAAAAACCCCATGAGCGATCATGGGGTTTTTTATTGCGTGGGGCTTTTACAGCGGCGCTGGCTGAATGATCTCGACCCAGTACGCGTCCGGGTCCTTGATGAACGCCAGGCTTTTCATGCGGCCATCGCTCAGGCGTTTCTGGAAGTCGCAACCCAGGGCTTCGAAGCGCTCGCACGCGGCCACGATATCCGGCACCGAGATGCAGATATGGCCAAAACCACGCGGGTCGGTGTTGCCATTGTGGTAGGCGAAGTCGGCGTCGTTTTCGGTGCCGTGGTTATGGGTCAGTTCGAGGATGCCCGGGATCGACTTCATCCATTCGGTCCGTTGTGCGGCATCGGCCGGGATCTGGGATTTGTCGACCAGGGCCAGGAAGTACAGGCTGAATTCGGCTTCCGGGAAGTCGCGTTTCTCAACCAGGGAAAAACCCAGGACGCGGGTGTAGAAATCCAGCGACTTGGTGATGTCCTTGACCCGCAACATGGTGTGGTTGAACACAAAGTTTGCAGTGGCGGTGTCAGGTTGGGCGGTGACGCCCGGGAAGGTGTTCAATTCGTGCAGGCTCATGGGCCCTCCAGAAAAAAATGGGGCAAACGCGGCTCCAGTGAAAAGCGAGGAGCGATCCCTTGGCTTGCGGCAGGCATCCGTGCAGCCGAGCCATGATACGCAAGGCTCGGCGGTGGCGCCAAATGAAAAAGCCGCTGCAAGCCTTGCGAGCTGCGGGTGGCGGGCTCACACTTTGTCGCTTGAACCTTGGGTATTTGTCGCAATGATCGAATTTCGTAAACCGCTGTTGAGTGCCGTATGCGTGCTGTTGGCCAGCCCCGTGGTCATGGCGGCCGATCCGGAAATCCATTGGCCCAGCGGCTGGCAAGTGGAAGAAGTCGTGCCTGACGACCAGGCCCCGACAGCGCCCGCCACGGTGTCGCGTCAACGGGCGATCAAGAACGATGAAAACGGCACGACCTTGATGGTCATGGAACTGACCGGCACCCCCATCGAGGCCGGGCATAAAGTTAATCTTCAGGGCGTATTGCTGGAAATGCGCAAATCCATCCAGAAGGACTTTGCCCAAGGTGGCTATCAAAGCGTCTGCACCAAGATGCACCCAACAACATTGAGCCGACTTGACGCGCTGGAAACTACTTGTGTGATTACCGAGAACGGACGACACGTGCTGTCACAAACATTGGTGGGCGCTGTTGATACCGATAAGGCCTATGTTTTTTCATATGCGGGGCAGGCGCAAACCTACGAAGCGAGCAAGGATGAAGTCAGTTCGGTGCGCGACAGCCTGAAACTTTAAATCGGTTATGTCGATCGATCTTGAATACGGTGAAATGTTATTTAAGTTTGCGTTCGAATCCTCCAATAAAAAAGCCCCGCATCGGCGGGGCTCTTTATGGGTAGTGCCTGATCACTTGCGCAGCCATGACTCTACAGTGGCTGCACCGTGCTCTTCTTTCCAGGCCTTGAGGCCGCGGTGGTTGCCGCCTTTGGTCTCGATCAGCTCGCCGGTGTGCGGGTTCTGGTAGACCTTGACGACGCGTGCGCGGCGCTGTTTTGGTGCGGCGGTGGCTGCAGCGCTGGTCTTGCCCAGGTTAGGGTCAAGGATGGCGATGATGTCGCGCAGGCTCTTGCCGTAAGTCTTCATCAGGCCCTGGAGCTTTTCTTCGAATTCGATTTCTTTTTTCAGGCCGGCGTCGTTCTTCAGGGATTCCAGCTGGGCGAGCTGCTCTTGAAGGGCTTTTTCTGCTGCGCGAAATTCGGCGAGTCTGGACAAAATAGGTACTCCAATAGTGTTGTTGGCTGATATCAATTACAGACAAAGCTATAAGCCAAGCGCTTTAAGGCAACTCAGGAAAGACGCCTTCCTGCGAGTTCTGCACAGGCAGGAAAAATTGTAGTAGTTAATGCGCTACGAGTAAATCACGTCTTTTGTATTACTTACATTATTTCAACCTGTCTAGTACCGGGCTATTCATTGGTGGCTCAGGGATTTAATCAATTCATCGCTGGGCACAGGCTTTCCGAACAGGTAACCCTGCAGGAAATCCACGCCACGCGCCGCCAGGTATTCGCATTGCTCGACTGTTTCCACGCCTTCGGCAACGATGCCCAGATCGAGCTTGCCGGACAGTTCTATGATGCTGTCGAGAATATGCCGGGAGAGTGCATCGGCGCCGATCATGGCGACAAAACTCTGATCAATCTTCAAATAGTCCACATTGAAGTTGCGCAAGTAGCCCAGGCTGGAATGGCCCGTACCGAAGTCGTCAATGGCGATCATCACCCCCAGTTCATGCAACGCATCGAACAGGCGGCGGGTAATATCAGTGGGTTCGATCAGCTCGCGCTCGGTCAACTCCAGTACCAGGGTGACCTGGCCAACAGGAAAGGCTGCCAGAAACTCTCGGCAATCGTCCACCAGCGCCAGGTCCTGGCAGTGGCGGGCGGTAATATTCACGCCAATATGAAACCCCGGGCTGAAGCGCGCCGCGTGGGGTGCCAGTTGCGCGGCGGTCTGGCGGAGCAGGGCGCGCGTCATCGGCACAATCAGCCCGCATTCCTCGGCGAGTGGAATAAACAGGTCCGGACGTACCAGGCCTTCCTTCGGGTGTTTCCAGCGCATCAGCACTTCACAGCCCGCCCACTCCCGCGTGTCGCCGCGTACCACGGGCTGGAAGTACGGGATGAACTCATTCGCCCCCAGCGCCCGTTGTAATTCATGGGTTGGCGCGGTCACGCGCTTTTGCAGGGCGTGCGCGAGGACGCCGGCCAACAGGCCAAAAAACACCACCAGGCTGAACATTGCAGGGTATCGGTCCTGCATATAGCGCCACACTTCACCGGCCGGCATACCGGCGTCGACACTGTAGCGATAGCGTTCGGACGCCAGGTGATGATGGGCCACGGCAAACACCGGTACCTGCGCGTTGCGCACTTTGCCGTCGGCACCCAGCCAGTTGGGCCCGACCTGCAGGATCAGGTTCGCATAACGGCTGATCAGGCGCAGCGCGTTGGTCAGGTGGTAGCCGTCGATCGAGGCAAACGCGGCCTTGTCGCCCTCCACCAGGCGGTACACCAGCAAGGCCGTATCCGGCGTCACCGGGTTGCCGTTCATCAACCACAGCCGCCCATCCACGTAGTCATCCGGGTTCACCCGCGACTCGTACTGGCTGCCGAACAGCGAACTGCAATAGATATTTTTCTGCCAGGACAATGTGGTTGCGCGCACAAACGGCCGGCGTGTGACCTGCTCGCGCAGTGCCAGCTGTGCACTGCTGTCGCACGGCTGTCCGGCGAGTGGCAGCAATTCCTGGGCGGCGAGAGCGGTGTTGTCGAGCATCAGGTCGAATTGGCGCACGGCTTCCTGCGCCGTCTGCGCGGTGCTTTTCTCAAGGGTGCGTTCGGCTTGCCAGTGCAGGATGAACACACCCAGCAGGATGGGCAGCAGCCCGCACAGCACACTGATCGAATGGCGAGTGAAGGACTTTCGAGGGCCTGTGACAGTCAGGGGCATGAATTCCGGGCCTGTTGCGCGAGAGGGCGGTGACGGTAGGGCAGTCAGGGATGCCCGGATGATAGACGGCCCGGTTCAAATATGCTCGTCAGCCCCAGCGACTGTGCGATCTCGATAAAGGCCAGGGCGGCAGGCGAGGACTGCCGGCGGTCCAGCACCGCCAAGCCGATACGGCGCGACACCCGGGCGACAGGCGCCGGTATACGTAGCGCGGGTCATGATCGCGCGGCAACGCTGCTGGGCAGTTACCTGTGCAACAAACCGCTTGCGCAGGCCAAGGCAATAGGGATTTGATGAAGACTGCGGACAAACACGGTTACGCTGTGTAGAATCGATTTACGCATACAAGAATATGGACTTGCGCTCACGCAAGCCTCGGCCGTCAGAGACTGATGACACCATGAAGCTACTCGGCTCCCCCCTCATCTTTGGTGATTTCCTCGCCCGCAGTGTGCGAGGCCTTTCCTGCGCGCCTCCCTTCGACCTCATCCTTGCTCGCAACTAATCAATTGCTACCCAACAAGAATGATGAGGCACCGAACATGACCGACCATTTAGACAACCCAATGGGCCTGATGGGCTTTGAATTCATCGAATTCGCATCGCCGACCCCGGGCACGCTGGAGCCGATCTTCGAGATCATGGGCTTCACCAAGGTCGCGACCCACCGCTCCAAGAATGTGCACCTGTACCGCCAGGGCGAGATCAACCTGATCCTCAACAATGAGCCCAACAGCATTGCCTCCTACTTCGCGGCGGAGCATGGCCCGTCGGTGTGCGGCATGGCGTTTCGCGTCAAGGATTCGCAGCAAGCCTACAACCGCGCGCTGGAGCTGGGTGCGCAGCCGATCCATATCGAAACCGGCCCGATGGAACTGAACCTGCCGGCGATCAAAGGCATCGGCGGCGCGCCGCTGTACCTGATCGACCGCTTCGGTGAAGGCAGCTCGATCTATGACATCGACTTTGTCTACCTCGACGGCGTAGACCGCAACCCGGTCGGTGCCGGCCTCAAGGTCATCGACCACCTGACCCACAACGTGTATCGCGGCCGCATGGTCTACTGGGCCAACTTCTACGAGAAACTGTTCAACTTCCGTGAAGCGCGCTACTTCGACATCAAGGGTGAATACACTGGCCTGACCTCCAAGGCCATGAGTGCGCCGGACGGCATGATCCGCATCCCGCTGAACGAAGAGTCGTCCAAGGGCGCCGGGCAGATCGAAGAGTTCCTGATGCAGTTCAACGGCGAGGGCATCCAGCACGTGGCGTTCCTCACCGACGACCTGGTCAAGACCTGGGACGCGTTGAAGGGCATCGGCATGCGCTTCATGACCGCACCGCCGGACACCTACTACGAAATGCTCGAAGGCCGCCTGCCGAATCACGGTGAGCCGGTCGATCAACTGCAATCGCGCGGCATCCTGCTGGACGGCTCGTCGATTGAAGGCGACAAGCGCCTGTTGCTGCAAATCTTCTCGGAGACCCTGATGGGCCCGGTGTTCTTCGAGTTCATCCAGCGCAAGGGTGATGATGGCTTTGGCGAAGGCAACTTCAAGGCGCTGTTCGAATCCATCGAGCGTGACCAGGTGCGTCGTGGTGTACTGACCGCCGACTGAGGGTAAAAAAGCCCGGCCGGGATTGCTCCTGGCCGGGCTTTTTATTGCCTGCGGATCAGGCTTTGCGCTGACGCACCAGATGCTTGAAGCCTTCATAGACCAGCACCATTACCGCCAGCCAGATCGGGATATAGGTCAGCCATTGGCCACCCTTGATCCCTTCACCCAGCAGTAACGCCACAGCCAGCAACAGCACCGGCTCGACATAGCTGAGCAGCCCGAACAGGCTGAACGCCAGCAACCGGCTGGCGATGATGTAGCTCACCAGCGCCGATGCGCTGATCAGGCCCAGCGTTGGAATCAAGGCATACAGCTTCGGATAGGCGTCGAGCACGGCGACCCCCTGTTCGCCGCTCTGCACGAACCACCAGGCCACCGGCAGCATCAGTGCCATGTCCAGCCACAGACCGCCCAGGTGATCGGTGGACAGGTATTTACGCACCACGAAGTAGACCGGATAGCCGATGATCACGACCAGCGTGGCCCAGGAGAAACCGCCGGCCTGATACAGCTCATTGAGCACGCCGAGCGCGGCGAACACTACGGCGATCTGCTGCAGGCGCGACAACCGCTCGCCATACACCAGGCGTCCCGTCAATACCATGGTCAGCGGCAACAGGAAGTAACCCACCGACACATCCAGGCTGCGCCCGTTCAGTGGCGCCCACATGAAGAGCCACAACTGCACGCCGAGCAATGCCGAAGACAGCACCGCGCCGCCGATCAACCGCGGCTTGGCCGCCAGCCTGCGCAGCAATTCCCACACACGGCGCCATTCGCCGCTGACGATCATGAACACCGTCATGCACGGCACGGTGAGCAACATGCGCCAGCCGAAAATCTCCAGGCCGCTCAACGGCGTAAGCAGCGACGTGAAGTAATACATCACGGCAAACAACACCGACGCCGCCACGGATAACACAACACCTTTAGACACACTGTCCTCGCCAAAACCGGTTGCTACAAAAGAAGAGAGAAATTCAGGAGGGGATTATGGAGCTTTTGACGGGAGACGGTTGCGCTGTTTTGGGGCGTTTTGCGCGAATATTTTCATGGGGTGAGGTTTGGAGGAGGTGATAGAGACAAACCTCCTTTGATGAACCCACTTCCCATGGCGGGCCAGTTTGTTGTGGCGAGCGGGGTTATTGTGGTGAGCGGGCTTGTCCCGCGTTGGGCTGCGAAGCAGCCCCTGTCAGCGAGCACGCGGTGGATCAGGTACTCCTCGCCGACTGGTTTTGGGGCGGCTTTGAACTGGTCAAGTAATCTTGGACACCGATTAAGGTTTCACGCCACCAGCTTCTCCCTGGCGACTGGTGACCGATAGTCGTTGTAGCTATGCGGCCTGGTGATGTTGTAGCGCGATACATAGCGCTG